>JBNKOV010000798.1:0-3014 GCA_050294955.1 Holophagae bacterium | reverse complement strand
CATCACAACTTTTTGGCATACCAAATCAACTTCACAGATAAGTTCCATATTGTAAGGTCAGAATTGAGAAGACCAACTTGGACGTCAAAACTACAAAAGCTCACGCTAAGAGGAGTTACGAGCATTTCTCTGCGCACTTCTTTTCAAAGAACGAACCTTGACTCTGCCTGGAGCGGAATAAGAGAAGCCCAATCCTCTTCGAAAGATTTCTGGCATTAAGAGCCCGGAGCCATCAAGCAGGACAACGCCGTTTTTTTCCAATATGCCAACATCTTCGGGTTCCAACCCCAAATCATCCGGGCGGAAGGGCAAGACCTTTTTGTCCACTGGTATACCTAAAATTTTCCCAAAAACACCATTGAGTTGAGGGTTCTCATCTCTCACCTCGGCTATTTTCTTTTTACTGCATTCATCGATACTGCCTCGAATAGAAGCCGGCGTGAGGAGGCGATCATTGTAGGCATCACTTTTATCTTTTAAAGATCTCGCTGCACTTTCCTTGAGAAGTCGGACCAAATCACGGGCCTGGAGTTGTTGCCGAAGATCAGACAAAACGTCCAAGATCCACCGCGAAGATCGAGCCTCCCGAGATTTGGCAGTACCCAGCTTTAAGCCCCAGAGACCCGCAAGAAATCGGTTGAGTTGATCAAAATCCCATGCATGTAAATCCTCACTTGGCGCATCAAGGGATTCCGCCTGAATAGCTATGGAGGCGGCAAGTTTAAGAGCTTCTGTTTCATGCCATTCCAAAACATAGGGTTTGTGCAGATCCAGCAATTGTCCCAGGTTTTGTTTAATGGCGTAGCTCACCAAATCCTGACGAACGAAAACAAGTATCCCCAGGGACTTTACAGGAAATTGGGATAACCATTCAGGAACATCCTGCAATAAAACCCTGAGGGCTGTTTGCTGCTGCTGGTTGGTGTTTATGTTTTGGAACAAATCCTCTAAACCGTCTACGAGCAGCACAACAGACTTCTTAGTCTGTGCTAGTTTTTTGGGGAAATCCGCCCCTACGCCCTTTTCTTTCGGAGCGCCAAGCCGCCAGGCAATGAGGTCAAGCCAGAGATTCCGCCACTCACTTTCAGTGAGAGGCTTTTCAGCGTAGAGGTTATTGTTTATCTCATCACGCAAAAGAGAAAGGTTCATTCTTTCTCCGGAGACTTGGTCCTCAGCTTCTTTGAGGATTTCCTTTGCTTTTTTCTGAAGGTTTTTAGGTTGAAGAAACGGGAAAAAAACAACTTCAGGAAGCCCGATATATGGCTTTGATGAAAAATCATCGACAAACGTGTTCCAGGATTTAACTTTGGCGAGCTGTAAAAATGTATAGGTTTTCCCAGCTCCTTTTGCTCCAATTAATATCGCGTGGGGTAAATCAGCCAAATGGTTTTCTGCAAGATGCCTTAGTGGAGCCGTTTTAAGAAAAATCTCGCCCTCGCCGCTCTCAGCATATTCAAGGCCATCTGTAAGTATTTTCAGCTTCTCTCTACGGGTGCTGAGGTCATTCACCCCAGGAGATGCCGCCACCTTTTTCTTCTTCTCAATATTTAAGGAATCGAGGATACTGCGGACGGAATCCCTAAGATTGGACTGGTCAATTTGAGCAAAGGCCTTTTCCCAATCAGGATCCATTACCAGAAGATTCTGTTGATATGGGCTAAAGCTAATATTCATTTCAACATCGTCTTCTCCATCCTTGATTATTAACTGTTCAGCCGCATCCCGGAGTTTTAATTCCCCTGAAACCTCTGGAATATCTTCCAGTTCTTTAGGAAGGAGACTGATTATAGCAGAAGGCTCTGGATGATAATCTTTATAGGATGGCGCATATTGACTCACCAATCGAAAAACCTCACATGCTCCCATGATGGATTGTCCGCTGGCGCTGGTTACAAAAACCCGATGGGCCCGTGGATCTAAAATTAGGCCAGACGATAGCTCTGTAAGACCTGCTCGAAGATCTACTATTACTGCATCAACACCCAACTTTTGCCCCAAACGCACCATCAAATTGGCGATAATAAAGGGATGTTCTCTGTTGAGAAGATGTTCTGGGCGAATTTCGAGCGTGTTCCAACGGTTTTTATTTCTAAAAGAGGGCAAAACATAAATATTGCCAATTTGAGAATTCTGTAAACGCCTGGCAACAAGTTCAACAGCATCTGAATATTGAGGGTCAACGCTGCTCTGGGCCAATGCCAGAAAATCGGAGTAACTAACGGGTGGATCAGGGAGCCGTCGTTCCAAGAGCCAACTAATGCCAGGAGCCTCCAAATCACCATCTACAAGCAGAACCGAACCGCCATCTCTTTCGATTGCACGGGCAAGGGCAAGGGCATGGAGTGTACGACCGACACCGCCCTTAAAAGAATGGCAGGCGACCAGTGGCGGTTCATTATCATTAAAAGGCAATGGATCCGCTTTTTTCTGCCCCGGTTCACAAATAACTTTTGGCCGACTGAAAGTTGGCAAAAAATGTCTGCCAATCATCTGAGATTCTTCAACTTCAATGGATACCTGACAGTGCCGGGGACATTCGTCCACACTTTCAAGAATAATACCATTCTCTTCATCGAACCGAGGGCTGAACAACTCCTTTAGCCATTCGATTACCTCCGACTCAGTGTCTCGTTGGATGTGTAGGCTTAGTGTATCCCAATAGGCGTCCGCGCGAATAACTTGAGGCAACCAGCCGCCATCTTGTTCAGCGGCACGCAGCAAAACTTCCTCAACATCAACCCAAGTGAATAGTCGAATATCTTTAGGGAGCATTAAAGGTACTCCTTGAAAAGCAGTTCGCGAAGCGTTTCCAACCAATTTACTGCAATATTTTCCGACTCTTTAAGAACCGGTATGGAATAACGCCAGACCTGATGCAAAGAATTACTTGAATACTGCTGACCAGTTGATTGCAATTTAATAAATGGCTCACTCATTAACTGGTTTCGGGATATATTTCTAAGAGATTTAAGCCCCCGGTGCAAATTATGCCCATCGGGTCCGAAACAACCTTC
>JBNKOV010000797.1:0-3017 GCA_050294955.1 Holophagae bacterium | reverse complement strand
ATTGAAGTACAGATTGTAGACGCCTTTATTTACGGCGAATCGGGTGGGAACCCGGCGGGCGTGGTCCTGGATGCGGACCATTTCAGCGAAAGCAGGATGCAGGAGATCGCCTGTGAGATGGGCCTGTCCGAAACCGTTTTCGTGGGGCGCTCCGAAAAGGCGGACTTCAAATTAGACTTTTTCACCCCCAACGCCAGGGTAGGGGACTGCGGACATGCAACAGTAGCCGCGTTTTCGCTGCTCAAAACCCTTGGAAAATTGCGGGGAGAGCAAACCTCAAAAGAGCTGGTCCATGGGGTGCGAGATATTTTTGTTAAGGGCGACGCCATCTATATGGAACAACAGGCGCCCCAGTATATCCCATTGCCCGACCATCAAGGGGCCATCGCCGAGTCCCTGGGCCTGGAGCTAACGGCTTTTGCAGCCCCTTGCGAAGCGGTGAATACGGGGGAATCTTTCCTCATGGTTCCTTTAAAAAGTCAGGAGGCGGTGAAGGCCGCAAAACCGGATCAGGACCAGATTCTCGCTTTGTCTCAGAGACTGGATCTTATTGGTTATTATGTGTTTACAGCGCAAGGCCAGGAAATGGGACATCAGGCTGGAGCGCGCATGTTCGCGCCCAGATACGCCATAGACGAAGAGTCTGCAACGGGTATGGCCGCAGGCCCCTGCGCCTGCTTCCTGCGAGATCGCCTCGGCCAGAACCGTGAGGCATTTAAAATTGAGCAGGGCTGGCTCATGGACCCGCCGTCTCCCAGTCTGCTTCACGCAGTGCTTCAGGTGACCGATGGGCGCATCACTTCCCTGAGAGTGGGTGGAAAGGGACGGCTGCGAAAGACCGTAACTGTTGAGGCGTAAGTTACTTTCAGGAAAATAGACTTTCGCTTTCTCCGTCTTTAAGTTAAAATGGCCCTGAATTTTGAATGCGGTGTAGGGAGTAGAACCATGACCTTTTTGCCAAAACTCGTTCTAATGATGTCGCTAGGCATGAGTCTGAACCTTCAGGCCGGAGATGAGCCTAAAGGCCAGCCCCTGGTCATCGGTCAATCCTATACCTTGGAGTCCAAAATTTTAAAACAGACTCGGGTCGTAAACGTCTATCTGCCGCCGGATTATGAGAAAAGCAAGGATACCTTTCCCGTCCTTTATCTATTGGACGGCGGATTTAACGAAGATTTCGTGCATATTGCAGGCATTGCGTCCCTTGCGGCTGATTGGCGCAATATTCGCCCCTTCATTGTGGTGGGCATTCAGGGCATTGACAGATATCACGAGCTGATTCATCCCTCGCAAGTGGAAAAAGAAAAAGAGAGGCTTCCAACCCATGGGGCTTCTGAGACCTTCAGGTCTTTTATTGGTAAAGAGTTGCAGCCGTTTGTGAAGAAGCATTTCCGGGTTTCCCAGGAGACCGTTATTATGGGCGAGTCTGCGGCGGGCATGTTCGTTGTAGAAACCCTGTTGAAAGAACCCGGCCTGTTCAGCGGCTACATTTCGGTGAGTCCCATGTTGTATTGGGATCGCCAATCCCTCGCCAAATCAGCCGCCGAGATGTTGCAGAAAGCGGGATTTCCCGACAATCGCCGTCTCTACCTCACGATTGCAGACGAGGGCGGAGAGATGCAAGGCGGCGTAGATATCCTGGTGGAGGCCCTTAAGGAACACGGCCCAAAAAGCCTGAAATGGACCTATGCGCCCATGGGTGAAGAATCCCATGCGACCATCTTCCATCCGGCGGCCCTGGCGGCGGTTCGCCACTTTTTTAAGGTTAAATAGAGCCCATCTCATCTTAACCAAAACTGGACAAATCCCCCTAAAGCGATGGGGAGAGTGCATCTTATTGCATGTTGACGAAGGAATAGGACATTATTTTCATTTTTTTGCACAATGGGGCTAACTCCTTTTAAGATAGGAAGGTCAAGGCGCGTTATTTCAGAAGGCCAAGGGGCGGTGAAACGGCGTAAAATTGCAAGTCCTCCTTTTATACTAGATGTTAGGGTTTGCTTTATCCGGTTTATTTCGAGGGATACGCGTTTTCCTCTTTTGGCTGAAAAGGGCGCGAGACGCCTTATATTGTTGTTTAGTATTTCACGGAGTGGTGAATTTTACCCCGTTGCATGCCTTGTTAATTCCTGGTAGATTAATTCTGTGGTCAAACAATCAATGGTTGCAAAGGCGATAGAGGGAACGCTGGAGCGACAGAGAAAAATTAAATAAGAAGTTGCGTCTATTCATCTATGTATTGTCTTCATAGCGCTTCTACATAATCTTACCGATATGGGAATAGGTGAATCATGTCTTTATTTAGGATGAGTTTGAAGGCTCTGGGGGTCTTCATCTGCATGATATCTCTGTCATTGGCGGCGCAGCCGGTGATTGGAGTGGCGAAGAATGACATCAGGCAAGGAAGAAACGTTACCCTGGATTTCTATTTGGAAAACCTTGGGACAGAAGCGCTTAACAACATAGCGCTGTCGGATGACCTGGACGCGGTCTTTGGCGCGGGGAACTACCTCTTTATCCTGACGCCGTTTTTCACCGACGATCCAGGCACCCTGAGTTTGAACGCCGCTTACGACGGTTCCAGCAACGACGCCTTGATTACGGGCGGAAGCCTGGCCATAGGGGGAACAGCCCAGATTCGATTTGAGATCGAACTGGTGGCCATAACCGATCAGGGATTGGGAATGGGCATTTACAGCAACCAGGTTACGGCCACTGGGGAAGGCGCTGATTCCTTTCGCTTTGTATCGGATCTCTCCGATGACGGCACGGATCCAGACCCCAACGAAAATGGGGATCCCGGAGATGAAGGGGAGGATGATCCCACCATCATCAACTTTATATCGTCCACCGAGACCCCTGTAATCGGCGTGGCGAAAAGCGCCTCTGTAAGCGGAATGTACGTTACCCTGGATTTCTACATAGAGAATTACGGCGATGTGGCCTTGAGCAGTTTGTCCCTGCCCGATGATTTGGATCGGGTATTTGGGTTTGGCAATTACTCGGTGTCTTCCGCT
>JBNKOV010000796.1:0-3022 GCA_050294955.1 Holophagae bacterium | reverse complement strand
ACGACGGCTTTCAACACCGAAAGCTTCACCGGGATCTAGACGTTGTGCTTCTGGACGTTACCCAACCCATGCCCAGGCGTGTTTCCACTCATCTCTTCAGGGAGCATTTACCCTCATTGCGCAGAGCCCATGTGGTCTTGCTCACCCGATGGGATGGCGTTCAAAATCTTTCTCCGTGGGAAAACGCTGTAAGACGCATCAATTCGGACGTCATCATTCAGCCCGTGCTATTCCGTCCACAAGCCGTTCATTTTTTAACCGACGCGGAGCCGGTTTCCTGTGAGTATTTAAAAGGAAGGAAGGTGGCGGCCTGGTCGGGTATCGCCAATCCTGATAAGTTCTTTTTAAGTCTGCAAAGCCTTGGGGCCGAACTTGTTCACAGTCTTGCTCTAAAAGATCATGAGCCGCTTTCGCCGGAACTGAGACAACGCTTTATCCAGGAAAGCCGGGACCAGGGTGCGGAACTGATCATCACAACCGAGAAGGATGCGGTTAAGCTTGAAAAATCACCGAATTTTGATATAATTATGGCCTTCCTCTCTATAGAGACTGACTGGGCTGGCGCCCGGCCGTTAGGGGGGAAGCTGGAAAAACTGTTGCATTTATTGTAGACGGCCTGAATCCGATTCTTGGAGACAAAAGCCCAAAAAGACCGATTTCTCCTGTACGTATGAGTGATGAAAGCCGAACGCGCTTGTTGAAGGCTCCCTGAAAGGGGTGAACAAGCCATTCAAAATCAGAAAGAAGGATCATTAATGACGCAAAACCTTTTAACACGACTCAACAGTGAGTTTAAGGAACTTGAATACGAATTAAAGACCAAACTTCCAGAAGAAATCGGTAAAGCCGCATCATTGGGCGACCTCTCAGAGAATGCAGAGTACGAGGCGGCTTTGGACAGACAGCGATTGCTGCAATCAAAGTACCGCAAGTTGAAGGCCCGAATCAACGAAATTGCCCAGATCGACGTGAGCCGTCTTCCCATGGATCGTGTCGGTTATGGCTCAGTTGTAGAGCTTTTCGATGTCGAAGAGGAGAAAGACATCACCTATCAACTGGTCATGCCCGAGGATGCGGATATCAAGAAAAACCGCATCTCCGTAAGTTCTCCCATCGGAAAGGCGCTTATGGGAAAACGGGAAGACGACGAAGTAAACGTAGTCATTCCCAGCGGTAGAAAACATTATGAAGTGGTCAGCATCACGCCTTACCACGAGTCCGAGCAGGACCTTTAAATTTCATGTTGCGGACGGATTTCGAGTTTCTCATTAAACACAAGCTCCTCATTATTGAGGGCAGTTTAAATTCTGAAATCCAGAGGAGGGTTAAGGCTCCTTTTCCCTTCACCCCGCAGTATGTGCTTGATCAGCCGGATCTTGTGAAACAGATCCATTCAGATTTTTCAAAGGCTGGCGCTCATATTCTCGTGGCCGGGACTGCGGCCGCCAATTGGCTGGTCCTTGAGCGGAAGGCGCTTCAGGACCATTTCCAGGCCATGAACCGCAAGAGTGTCGCGCTGGCCCGGGAAGTGGCGGCGCCGGAATGCATGGTCTTTGCGGGTTTGGGTCCAACCGGCGCTTTACTGAAACCCTATGGTCAGTTGGTGGAAGACGACTATCGTTCGGTTTACCGGGAGCAGGCCGAATTCTTAATTAAGAACGATGTGGACGGTTTCATTCTCGAAGGATTTTCCAGTCTCATCGAAGCCGAACAATGTATCCTGGCCTTGCGAGACTGCTCCTCTCTGCCGGTGATCGCCACCATGACTTTTCTGGAAGACGGTCTCACCAAGTTCGGCGACACTATGGAGGATTGCTTCAAGACTTTGTTGCACAAGGGTGCGGATGTAGCAGGCATTCACGGCACCTTGGGTCCTCTGGAGATAGACGAATACCTAAGCAGGCTGTCACAACCTTATAATCTCTGCGTAAGGCCCAATGCGGGTTACCCTGTGAGATTGGGCAATACCACAACCTATCTGTCTTCCCCGGAGTACGTCTCTGAATGCGCAGAACTCTTTGTAGACAAGGGTTGCAATATCATAGGCGGCGCATCGGGGTTTACTCCGGATCATATCCGAGCCATATCTCAAAAGTTGCGTGGAAGAGCGCCCGTGGAAAAGCGGAGCGGTCGAATTGGCTCATCCATGAAAGTCGAACTTTCTGAGGAGAGCGCAGTTGCCGGCACAGTGGCTCCGGTCAAGAAATTAGCGGATAAGTTGGGCCGAGAGCCTGTGATCACTGTGGAGTTGGAGCCGCCAAAGGGCTTGGAAATAGATAGTATCATTCAGTTGCTCCATAAATTGCAGCCCTATGGCGTGGACGCTGTCAACATTCCTGAAAATCCCCTTGCCCGCGCCCGAATCTCATCCATTGCCCTGGCCCGCGCTATCTTTGATGAAACTGGCATCGAGTCCATTACGCATTTAACCTGCCGAGACCGAAATCTCATCAGTTTACAAGCCGAACTTTTGGGTGCTCATGTTCTTGGAGTCAATACCATCCTCGCCTTAACCGGCGACCCTTCTGGCGTGGGCGACTTTCCTGCGGCCACATCTGTATTTGACGTGGACAGTTTGGGTCTGGTGGAGATCATGAACCGCATGAACCTGGGTAAGGATTTTGGAATGAATGATCTGGGAAGCCATACCCAATTTAATATTGGCGTGGCTTGTAACCCTCTGGCAAGAGACTTGGATGCTGAATTGGCTCGGTTGGAAAAGAAGATTCATCGTGGCGCCAGCTTTGTGCAAACCCAGCCCATTTTTGACCCCAGCCGCGTCGAGTCATTTCTAAAAGCCCTTGAGTCTTTTCAGGTCCCGGTCATTTTTGGCGTTATGTTGATTCGTGATTACCGCCATGCCAAGTTTCTGGCCAACGAATATCCCGGCATCTATATTAAAGATAAAGATTTGGACCGCTTCAACAACGCTGGAGAAGAAGAGCAAGGCCAATTAGGCGTTCAATTGGCCTGTGAGTTGGTCAACGAATTAAACGCTATGAGCGGTGGCGTTTACCTCATG
>JBNKOV010000795.1:0-3022 GCA_050294955.1 Holophagae bacterium | reverse complement strand
CCATAATTTGGGACATTACCTCATGACCTCTGGCGATTTCAAGGCCGCCGGGCCGATATTGGAATGCGTTTATATGGACAGATGCCAGGTGTTGGGAAAGGGACACGCCAGCTCCCTCCGCACCCTTTGGACCATCACGGAGAATAAAGCCTTTTTAGGCCAGGCGGATCGCAAGGATTTTGAGGCGGTTCTCAATCAGGCCGAAAAAAGTTTGGGCGCCCAACATCCCGATACCCGGCTATATCGGGCCGAGTTGCTGGGGATGTAGTGGTGTTATTTTAAGCGGGTGCTCAAGGAAGCTCCTTAATTATTTCATAAAAGCGAGCCTTGCTCAGGCCAGATATCTCCATTGCAGCTTTTTTTGAACTGGTTGCATCGAGAATCTTGCGAAAGTATGCGGTTTTTAGGCGAGTCTGCGCTTCTTCCCAGGTCATTTTGGTGGGGTCGAATTGGAACTCCAAGTCAGACTGAGAATCGGCAGGAGCGCTTCGCATGGCTTCCAGTAATAGTTCCGTTGAGACAAAATCATCGTCATCGGACAAAGCGGCAGCCTGTGAAACCACATTACCCAGCTCACGAACATTGCCTGGCCAATCATGTCTGAACAAAACGTCTCGGGAGTTTTCTGGGAACTTCAGGTTGGAATTGTATTTTTGATTAAAATCTCCAAGAAACTGTGCCGCCAGGAGTAGAATATCGGCTCGGCGGTTTCTGAGGGGTGGGATGTGTAGTTCGAAACGTCTTAGACGTTGGTAAAAATCAGCTCGAAATTCCCCAGCCGCAACCTCCTGGGCCAAATCCTTATTGGTTGCAAATATCAATCGGGAATGGATTTGTTCCTGGTTGTTGGAGCCAATGGGTCGTATACGTTTATCTTCAACGGCATCCAGAAGTTTGGCTTGTAAAGGCAAAGCCAATTCGCCTATTTCATCCAAAAACAGGCTGCCCTGATTTGCTTCTAAAATCAAGCCTCTTCTACCTCGATCTGCTCCAGTATAGGCTCCTCGAACATGCCCAAATAGTTCAGTCTCCAGGCGGTCATCGTGAAATGCCGCTGAGTTTACCTTTACTGGTTCGTGGCCGGGGCGTCCACTGCAACGATGTATTTCTCTAGCGATCATGCCTTTACCAGCGCCAGTCTCGCCCATGATAAGGACTGATTCGTCAAGTCGTGCAATTTTGGTGATCCGGTGAAAGAGCTTTTTCATGGGTTTTGAAACACCATAGGTGGAACCAAAGACGGTTTCATGTTGCGGAATAAACTCAACCAGGTCTGCTAGTATTCGCTCGGCAACATGAAAGTCAGCCCAACCTATGGGTTCCATGCGTCGATTGACGCCACTTTTTTCTAATATACCATTGTCTTTGATTTTTGGGGCGCACACCCAGAGTTTTTGCTTGTCCCCCATTTTTGACCTAAGGTCTTGGACCAAACTTAGGAGGTCTTCCACATCTTTGCTAGAGTGGATGAGAATGACAAGATTAATTTTTTCAATGTCTTCTGGATTCTTGCCAAATATTTTGAACCCAAAAGTTGAAAACTCTTCTTCCAATTGAGCCAGGGCTTTCGGGTTATCATGCTTTATATAAATAGCCTTCATGCTTGCCCCCTCTCAGGTTTTTGAGTTGAACCAATTTTTTGCTTGGTTTGTTCAGTGCGGTTTGTGGTCCTGTCTGGCCTTGGTAGTTGTAATTCAAAAAGATGGCCTAGGCGGTCCCCCAAACTCCAGGATCTTTCAAGTAGGAGCCCACTGTTCTGCCCCTCAATAAGGGTTTTTGCAGTAAATAGTCCAATTGACTCTTCAAACTGAAGTTCCTCCTGGCTGTTGGCAGCCGAGAATGGCAGGAAAATATCCTTCAATAAGGGAGAGGGGAGGCGTTTACTGTTGTCTTTAAAAAAGATCCTTAAATTCTTATCTGAAGAAAGTTCTTCCCACACGGTAATTTTAGGAATCCTTTCCTCACATTTTGGAAATCTCCTTATCATCCAGGATAGAATTCGTTTTACTGCTATTAGGAGGCTTGGGGAGTTTCCCACTACTTCACTTAAGCCCTTGTTTTCAATTGAATCGTCCTCGAGTGCATACATGCAGGCAAGTTCTTTTTTGGCTTGTTCTATAATATTTTGTAGATTTACCCTGTCTTGTGTTTGTGATTTTTCAATGGAGGCTTCAATTTGGGTTCCTACGGTGCGTAACTCATTTCCCAACCTTGGGATTTCTGGAAGTACGACTGCACCTGGAGGTACTTCTCCTCGGTTTTTGGCCTCACGGTACAAATTTTTATGTATTTCTCCCAGGTTAATGCAAAAGCTGCCCGCCATTCCAAGCAGTTTGCGCTTGCTAATTTCCTGCTCTGCGAGAATGTGAGTCGTAGAAAATAGGTTCTCTATGAGTTCTGACCGGAAATGACGCCCAATAACCCTCGCAAGGTCGTCGGCATTTTCTTCGAGGCTTCCGTCAGGCAGGAGTACGTTTTCGATCCCCAGGGAGAGACTGATATCGTCACCACTGTAAAGATTCATCAGTAGCGTATTTTTCAGTTGGTCGTTAAACGGGGGAATTTCAAGTGTGTGATGGAGAGAGCTCCAGTCTGGTGGAAGGTTACTCAAATTTAAATAATCGGTTGAAATCAAATCATGGGCAATATTTTCAATAAGGGCGTATGCAGGATCGTCTTCTTTTAGCCCCATGTTGTTGTCAATACAATGATGTTCGCCTTTGTGAGAGAAAAGAACAAAAAACTTGGCGCCAAGGCATTCATGTAATTCCGGGGTTAAAATTTGTTTTGTCACGGTTTCTACTGCTTCAGGAACCGTGATACACATTTTTACAAGCGATCGAATGGATGGGATGCTTTTGCGGATCACTCCCCGGATTGCCAGTATTCTCGCATGAGTGATCACCGTGCGGTAATCTCTTTTTGCCTTTTCAAGGTATGTCGCTGCACCGAGTCTTATGGCAGAGTGAAGGTATTTTTGGTCGTCATAAGCCGAGTATATAATGAACTCTGGAGATTTCGA
>JBNKOV010000794.1:0-3026 GCA_050294955.1 Holophagae bacterium | reverse complement strand
CGCGAAGGCCAAAGGCATGGTGGTGAGTAGTGGCGTGGGCATTGTTGCCCTAAAGCGGCTTGAAGATGCAATGGCAGATGGTGATTTGATTTCTGCGGTTGTTAAAGGATCCGCCATTAATAATGATGGCTCCTTAAAGGTGGGCTATACGGCTCCCAGTGTTGAGGGACAGTCTGAAGCCATTGCTGATGCACAACATTATGGCGGGGTTAATCCCGAAACCATTTCCTACATAGAAACCCATGGCACAGGCACCGGGTTGGGCGATCCCATCGAAGTTGCCGCTTTGACTCGAGCCTACCGGTTGGGAACCGATAAAAACGGATTTTGCGCTCTGGGCGCCTTGAAGTCCAACATCGGACATATGGATTCTGCAGCAGGCGTGGGTGGGTTTATTAAAACCGTCCTTGCATTGAAAAATAGAACGCTGCCTGCGACGCTCCATTTTGAAAAACCCAATCCTTCCATCAATTTTGATAAAACCCCCTTTTATGTAAACCATCAATGCGTTCAATGGGAGAGTGAGATTAGGAGAGCCGGGGTCAGCGCATTTGGCATTGGTGGAACCAATGCTCATGTGGTCTTGGAAGAGGCGCCCCAACAGGAAGCATCTTCCCAATCCAGAGATCATCAGCTTATTGTTATTTCTGGAAAAACACCGTCGGCTTTGGAAAAAATCACTACCAATCTTTTGACCCATTTCAAGCAGAACCCCGATGCCAATTTGGCTGATACGGCTTTTACCCTCCAGTTAGGACGAAAGCCGTTTCATCATCGACGCATGATGGTTTGTCAGGATCTTGCTGAAGGCGTACAGATTCTGGAAACCCATGATTCAAAAAAGATGTTCTCCAGTACTTTGGATCCCAAAAATCGACCCGTGGTGTTTATGTTTTCCGGGCAAGGATCACAATATCTTGATATGGGTCGTGATCTCTACCGGACTGAAGCTACCTTCAGGGAGGATGTTGACTACTGCTGCGAATATCTGCAGAATCATATCGATTTGGACTTGAGGGATTTATGGTTCGCCAAGAATGACGCTTCCGAAGAAGATAAAAAGGCTGCCTCGGACAAGCTCAACCAGACATCAATGACTCAGCCCGCCCTATTTGTTATCGAATATGCATTGGCGCAGCTTTGGATTCGATGGGGTGTAAAACCTCAAGCTATGATTGGTCATAGTATTGGGGAGTATGTGGCGGCGTGTCTTGCCGGCGTCTTTTCTTTAAAAGATGCTCTGATGCTGGTCGCTGTTCGCGGTAGACTGATGCAAGCGCAACCAAAGGGTTCCATGATGGCAATTCCGTTGCCGGAAGACCAGATCAAGCCCTACCTCAACGACGAGATTTCCATGGCCACGATTAATGCTCCAAATCGTTGTGTGGTCGCTGGTCCGGATGAGGCTCTAGAACGCCTTAAGGACAGACTTTCCGCCGATAAATTAAGAGGCACGATTCTTCATACGTCTCATGCATTTCATTCTCACATGATGGACAGCATGTTGGCCCCCTTTACGACTGAGGTTGCAAAAATTGACCTGCAGCCGCCAAGCTTGCCCTATATATCAAACGTTTCGGGAACATGGATTACACCTGAAGAAGCCACTGACCCCAGCTATTACGCAAATCACCTTCGAAATGCAGTAAGGTTTGCAGACGGATTGACTACTTTGGCCGAAGAGCCCGATTATGTATATCTCGAGGTAGGCCCTGGTAAAACCCTGATGACCTTTGCGAAACAACAATTAGGGCGCGAAAATGCCAATCGGGTTTTTTCATCCGTTCGACACCCCAAAACAGTTGAATCTGATGTGTGTTACATGTTGAATAACTTGGGGCAACTGTGGATGATGGGCATCGAAATCGATTGGAAAGCCTTCTATGCCGATGAACAACGTCACAGAACGCCTCTGCCTTCATATCCTTTTGAGCATCGACGGTTCTGGGTGGATCCAGTTAAACCAGAAGTTCAAGTGTTACAGCAACAGGGTCCACTGAAAAAGCGGGGCAATATGGCGGATTGGTTTTACACCCCCGTATGGAAGCAGACTGTTCCGCCTCCGAGACCGGAGACCAAAGAATCTGAGTTTTGGATGGTTTTCAAGGATGATAAAGATTTTGGGAATGGTCTGATAGAGCGATTACAAAAAGAGGGACATGATGTTGTTGTGGTTCAAATGGGCCATGAGTTTGCTCAAATTGAGAAAAACTATGTGGTCAACCCAGGCCAGCGTGAAGATTATGAGAAGCTTTTCGACGCCCTGTCCGGTTTAAATAAGAGCCCGCAAAACATCATCCATCTGTGGAGTGTTACCGGTCAGAACTCCGGTTCTCGACTGGAGTTTGCTGATAGATGCGTGACCTTGGGATTTAATAGCTTGATTCTTCTTACCCAAGTCATGGATGAAAAGGGATTTTCTGATCCCATCCAACTGCGAGTTGTCTCCGACAATATGCATAAGATTTCCGGGGAGACTTATGGTTGCCCTGAAAAAGCGCCCCTTTTGGGTGCTTGCAGGGTCATCCCGCGTGAGTTTCCGCATATCTTCTGTCGGAGTATTGACATCACTCTGCCTTCCACAGGTTCGGGGGCGGAGCAAAAAGTGTACGACCATATCCTCTCTGAAATGGCGAGTCGTTCAAGCGATTTGGCTGTTGCCTATCGCGGCGCTTATCGCTGGTTGCAGGATTTTGAGACAACCCCATTGAAGGGTGAAATGGAAGCGTCTCCTCGTCTCAAGGAAGGAGGCGTTTACCTGATCAGCGGTGGACTTGGAGGCATTGGGCTTGTTATTGCGGAGTTTCTTGCAAAAACGACTCGGGCCAAACTGATCTTAACCAGGAGATCTTCTTTGCCCGACAGAAAAGATTGGGACGCCTGGCTGGCTGGAAATGGTGAAAACCACGCTGGCCGAACGCGAGGCCATGTTTTTCGACGCACTGGCGCGCAATGACAGTGACGTGGTAACCGCGGTTTTCGTGCAAACCGACCGCGTTTCGCACATGTTTTACCGGGGAATCGAT
>JBNKOV010000793.1:0-3036 GCA_050294955.1 Holophagae bacterium | reverse complement strand
GCCCCATTACCTGATCCGAGACGATCTGACTAAAGGCTTGTTAAAACAGATTCCCTATCAGGGCGATCCTCAGTTCAGCTTCACTCCTCATCTGGTATACCCCGCAAACCGTCCCTTGGGCAAAACAGGGACCCGAATTCTAGAAATGCTAAAAAAAGTCGATCTCAAAAAGAATCTGGAGGAAAATCAAACCTGAAGTTCAGTACATGTTTACATAGTAATTTCCGTTTTGGCGGCAGCTAAAATCTTCAAGCTATCGTTGTCTTGAAGATAGGCGATTACAAAAAAACTTTCCCCTTCTTTTGGAACTGTGAGCGCGCCCTCCCCTTCCACACTGCCTTTCAACGTTTTAAAAGCTCTCACCACATTAGCGTGCCGAAGTACTCGTCCACGGTTCTCTCCCCTAACAGGTTTGTTTTCAGACTCCCGAACCAGAACCGCCAGGTTAACGACCATCTGGGATGATAAAGGCCCTTCAATTTTATAATGGATGTGGACCATGTTTTCTCTCTGAATCGCAGAAAGGCTAAGGATATGCTTAGAGCTTTCCTTTAAAGCATCGCGCAAGCGCGCTTCCACTTCACCTTGCCGAGAACCAACGAGCGCTGTCTCTCCATTTATTATCATTTGAGGCGTATATGTAGACTCGCCAAGATGCTGGGTATAATACCTTTGCCTGGCGTCGAACGCCTCCTTTCCGAAGGGATCTTCCCACCCCAGGTAATCCCAATAAGTCACGTGGAAGGAAAGTGCAAATACATTGTTTCGATGAGCAATTTGTTCCAACAATCGATCAGCAGGCGGGCAACTGGAACATCCCTCAGAGGTGAATAACTCCACAACCGCAAAACCGTCAGAAGCCTGAAGCCAAACGCCCGCCAATAAAAGGTGGAAAAAAATCGTTAAGAAAAATAATCTCAGACGCTTTGTCATAAAAGTAAAACCTCTACCCAACTTTGAGACCCACATTGTTAACACACAGTAGGAATGTTTCATTCCATTGGTAATCAGTGGAAACCACACCATGATAAATGCTCAAGTAATTTTTATTTCTTAGGTCCCGTATCTGGTGGATTTGGGGGCTGATTTCTCTCAAAAATATCAAAAAAAATTTAATTACCGGTTGACAAAACTTGGTGATTCATATACTCTGCCCAACGTTATGTTTGATCCCACTCATAACCAAACGATGTCTCAGAAACCGGTTCCCGGTTTATGTGGCTGAATGTGTGAAAGCCTGGTCTTTTACATAACTCCTGTACCTGCGAGTGATTCCGATATTTAATATAGGGTTGGAAGTATTAGCTTACTTCAATGATCATAGGCGAATACGCGTCCTGGCAGTTTTGGAAAAATCTTTGTTGGCTTATGCGCCAATACCCGTTTTCAGTTGGAAGACTTCTTCCCAGAGTCCGTAGCCAAACGCACCTAAGGTCTTCATCATTAATCTTGAACAGTGGATGAAACCGCAACCCTTTTTGTTAATTGGAGAATTTTAAATGAACGTTTTTATCGGTAACCTCAGTTGGAACATTGAAGAAAATACCCTAATGGATACAGTTGAGCAATACGGCGAACTAGAGCAGTTACGAATCATCACTGATCGAGAAACCGGTCGATCACGTGGATTTGCTTTTGCAACTTTTAAAAACCGCGATCAGGCATTGGAAGCCATCGAAGCTTTGAATGGCATGGAACTAGATGGTCGCAATTTGAATGTGAACGAAGCTCGCGAGCGTCAACCCAGAAATAACAACCGTTCCTGGTAATCAGGTCGAGAAGGCGGAGCGCATTGCTCTCCGCCTTTCTTCAGTCGTTTTAGAAGATGACACGGTGAATCCATTTGTACAATACAAACCGCATAGATGCACACCTATTCCTTGCAGACAACCCTGTCGCAACCCGAATTGACATCAAAGGGGCTCCTAGCCCAACATCCTTTTGGACTTAAAATCAAGACGGCTTTCACTTGGGAATATTTAGAAAAATCACCTGCGGTTGTTAAAAACGCCTAGCTCTTTATCATCACTCCTTTCGAGTGAAAACCAGAGCCATAGACTTGAACTCCCCGTCAGGGGATACCATGTACATGTCCATGGTATGCTTGTCTTTGTCTATGATCGTGGTAACGGTGCGATATTGCACCTGATTCCCAGACATGGGATCGGTCATTTCACCCTGCATGACTAAAGCGCCATCCTTGTCGTACTTTCCTTCTGAAATAGCAAAGCCTGTGCCCATGCTATCGATCCAAATGGCATTAAAGACTTTTCGGTGATTATCGAAACCCTGCAACATAAATCCCTTCATGGGCTGACCCATCACTATGGCGTTGTTGTCGGACTTCAAGTATCGGCCATCAAAGATCATAGAATTTGTGCAGCTGCCCTTCATTTTCATTGGCTCCTGGCCAGGCTCCATCCACATGGTGTAGTCAACAACCCAATCCCCAACCAACTTTTCCATGTCTTTATGAGGCTGACCTGGCGTCATGAAAGCCACCATGTTTTTATCGGCTTCACTCATGCCTTCCTGACCCAAAACTTGGGAACCAATTCCCAAAATGGACACAAGAATCACCAGACTTGAAATTATTTTTCTCATACCAATACTCCTTTTCCCCTTTCACACCAACTGTGCAATGGTTGTATAAATTCCACTTATTTCCCTCAAATGAAAAATGTAGGAACCGCTACAGGCAACCTTTGCTGTCATATTTACCAAAACATGCAGGAAAAGACGAGGTGCTGATTTGCACCACCTATGCCTGGAGCTGCCTAATCCGGCCATGTTAGAGCAAATCAAACTGTTTTGCCCATATTTCTCACTCAAATAAGCAGACAACAACAAGAATACAACCCCAACCTCTTGTTTGTCAACCAAAATATACAAATAAGGATGACTTTCAGGTGATTGGTCTGAGACTATCCATATCGGTTTTAACAGGGATGTGAAACCATGCCTACACCAGATCTGACCTGGAGCGAATAATCTGGTTTCTTGCATAGACTGGCTTCAGGAATTCATGAGTTGAGG
>JBNKOV010000792.1:0-3040 GCA_050294955.1 Holophagae bacterium | reverse complement strand
GCCAGGGAACAGGTGCGCGAACTCATACTACATTTTCCCGATTTTACTGCGGGTTCGGATGACCCGCCAATATTTAAAAAGTGGTTGACGGAGTTTAAGGTTCACGGGGATGAGGGAACCCTTTTTTTTAGAGTGGCGCAGGGGACGGTGGTTTCCGCTTCCCAGGTGGAGGAAACAGCAGCCCAAGCTCCCGCTACCATTTATGTGGTTGACGCAGCCCAGATTCGGGATCGAGGCTACAGGCATCTCAAGGATTTGTTAGAAGATATTCCGGAGGTGGAAATCCAAACCAAGTCGGTGGCTGAGTTTAATAATTACTATACTTTCAGGGGCATTTCTGGGAACGAGAAGTTCATTATTTTGTTGAATGGCTTTCGGTTCAATTCCCCCACGGGCACGCCTCATGTGATTGAAAACAATTATCCTCTGGTGAATATTGAACGGGTGGAGGTCATTTTGGGTCCTGCATCCGCGCTTTATGGGGCAGACGCCTTTGGCGGCATTGTGAATATGATCACAGCGTCAGGCGATAAGATGAATGGCGGCGAGTTTACCCTTGGCGGCGGCGATTTTGGGACAGGCGCGGGGTCACTGGTCTATGGTCGCGACATGGGACGATTCAATTTTTCAATCTCGGGTCATTTCTATCAGTCCGACGAGCCCGATTTCTCCAAAATTCATCCCGATGCGTTTAGCTGGTATAATGAGCATTATGCACCACATGGAGAAATGCGGACGAATTTCGACGAAAGCAATGCCGACACCGTCATTCTTCCCCCATCCAAACAGGGTCTGGCTTATGAAACCCCAACAGAGGCTTCCTTCCTACATTTGGGTATTAAGACTGGGAATTATGAGTTTGGTTTTGCCTCTACTTCCGAATCCCATAGTTCTTCTGTTTCAGGAAAGCCGGAATACTATTTGTTCACCGACGATGCGATCTTCCATTCGGTAATCAGCTCCATTTATGGGCGGCATCAGTTTCAGGGCGCAAAATGGACCCTCAGGAGTTCATTCTGGCGGGGCGCATATGAGACCCGGTCCGACAGCGCTTACATCAATCTGTTTACATCCTTTGAAAAGGGCTATAAATACGGAGACAATCGGACTGTCAAAGTAGAGGAACAACTGGTTTATCGACTCGGCTTCAAATCCTCCATCATCTTTGGGCTTAGCTATGAGGAGGTGTCTGCTCTTCCAAAAACCGGGGATCTTCCCAGGGAATTTAACAAGGGTCAGGCTGCAGAATCTCGCAATCAAGAGCTCTATTACCTTGGCACCAATGTGACGGCCCATCCCGGTACGGACCGGGAGGAAGATTTAATTCTCTACCAGCTCTTCCATAATCTGTCCTACAAAAATAAGGCGGCGTATCTTCAATATCAGCGTCAGTCCAGTTTGATGAACCTGACTCTGGGCGGTCGGTTGGACAGCAGCTCTCGATATGGATCCACATTTAACCCACGGGCCAGTTTGGTTTTCACTCCCAAGGAGCGGATGAATGTGAAATTGCTTTATGGGGAAGCGTTTCTCGCGCCTTCGCCCTGGGTTGCCTATGAGCAGTTTGGTTCGTTTGTCCCAGTAGATGAAGAAGGAATTCCTGTACCTATAGACGCCCAAGGCAACCCTCTAACGGAGCAGGTTGTGGATCATCTGGAAGCGCCTTTCTGGCACCTTCCGTCCAACCAGGAACTTGACCCTGAAAAGCTACGGTCCTGGGAATTGGCCTTCGCCTGGTATCTTTCCGCTAATTTCTCTCTCCAAGTGGATTACTATCATTCACGAATTGAGGATCGTATTGAAAACGTCCTGTTTACTCGTTTAACAGATGCAGGGTCGGGGCTTTCCTACGATCCCGATCTGTCCTTTCTCGGCGTGCCTGTCGATGTAGCGGAGCGTCCAGCTAATGTGGGCGCCTTGACCAGTTACGGGGGAACATTACGATTGGAGGGCTTGTTTCAGGTGAAGGCGTTAGAGATGGCGGGAAGGTTCGCATGGTCTGTTTCCGATGGCGATCTTAACGGCGGCGTTTTGCCCTTTAGCGCAAAAAATACGGTGAAGGCGGGTCTGGAACTGAAGTATGGAAATTGGACAGCCGCGCCTGGGCTTTTATACCGCTCCGCCAGTTTTCGGGAGGACGGCGCGGGAAACAGTTCATTTACACTCTTAAATCTCTTTTCTCGGTATGACCTGTCCCTTTCAAGCGATCGCTTTAAGTTTAGCGCATTTATCCGGGTGGACAATCTGTTGGATGAAGACTACCGAAATGTGTCCTTTGCTGGCTCCGAGGGATTTACGGCGACGCTTCAGGATCCGAGACGGATTGACGGAGGGCTTACGGTTTCGTTCTGAGTTTGATCTAATTGCCAGGCGGGGGAAAGAACTCTTTGAGAATGCTTTCTGCGGCGTCGCCCAATAGATCTCTGTGCATGCGTTGGTCGTCCTTAAAGAATTGTTGGCCTATGTCTCTGTCGAGAAGATGCCGAGCCAGGTTGTCCAGAGCAAGATTCCTGGAAAAACCCATTTCAGAATATAAGAGCCGGTAGGACGTGGATTTCATGTCCTCATGCTGGAATTTCCCCTGATAGGGTTCGCCTAGCAGAAGCGCGAAGTATTGCAAGGCCACGTTTCCTGTGGCTGGCATATGCTGCCCAGCCAGCGAAATTCTAATGCGCTCCCATTCAGCTTCAGACATGGCGGCTTTCCAGATCTTTATTTGTTTATCCATATTCACGATTTGAGACCGGGCGGCGTCCTTGACATTGGCCTGAATCTCTTTGACGGTTGATTGGGAAAATTCGTCGAGCTGATGTTGGGTTATTTCTTCACTTGAAAGGCATGAATCCAGGAATAAGAGCGATTTCTCCACCAAATCTTTCTGACGTTGAAGTTGCTGGGGAGAAAAGTTCGCCGAACTCAGAGTCCCCTTTACCTCTTCAACCAGATGACGATAGGCTTCCAGCTTTTTTTGTAAAGCCTCGTCTGGAGCTTGTTCCACGTAGGGTTGGATCATTAAAAATAGGGAAAGGGGGATGTGAGC
>JBNKOV010000791.1:0-3044 GCA_050294955.1 Holophagae bacterium | reverse complement strand
TATACTCTGCTCGGCGGAGCTTAAGCTCTGCAAATTATTATCATATTTTTTGGAGATTTCCCATTATGTCTCATCCACTTGCTCTTTCCATTTTTGAGGGTATGATAGATAGCGCTTTTCAGGTTCGTCTCGAAAATGAATCTGTGGAGCTGACCCTTGCCGAGATTGTGAAAATGGAGCGAGCGCCCAAGAACTACGAGTGTTTCACTCTGCTGTTCAAAGGCCCTGTGAATCCAATGCTTGAACAGAGAATCTACCGATTTGAGCATGGGGAATCCCAGACTTGGGACTTGTTTGTTGTACCGGTTGCAGGTGACGATACGGGCTATGACTACGAAGTGATCATCAACCGTCAAACTTAATTGGAAACCAGGACATGATGACTGGACAGATATGAATTCTGCCATTTTTCTGCCTGTCTCCCACTCAGAAACCCACACATGATTGAACTTGGGCCTTGCGAAACCATGCAAGACCCTCTAAACTAAGTTGAACCCATCGCTGTCATTGTGGGTTGATTGAGGCATTATATGACCAGTAGAAGGCGCGGTCGCCAATTTGCGATCCAACTCCTTTATCAGAAGTTTTTTTCCGATTACGATTCGGACAAGGTGTTTGAGCTGTTCTGGGACGGCATGAAAACCGACAAGGGCACGCGGGAGTTTTCCGAGTTTCTGGTAAGAGGCGCGCTGGATTACCGGCAAGAGCTTGATATGGAGATAAGCGCCTACCTCAAGAATTGGACCCTTGATCGCATCGCCATCATGGATCATCTCATTCTTCAGCTAAGCTTTTTTGAACTTCTGCACTGTAAAGACGTACCATGGAAAGTGGTGATCGATGAAGCGGTCACCCTTACGAAAATGTTCAGTTCAGAAAAAAGCGCGACCTTTATCAATGGCGTTCTGCACGCCTGGGTAACCAAAAACCGGGACGGCGCCGAAAAGGCCCAGGTGAACACAGACCAAGAGGACTGATCTCCATGCAAATGCTGCTGCTCATTACCCTCTTCGCGGGGGCCTCATCCACTGACGGCGCTCGTGTCGTGATGGGCAGACAACAATGCATGTTCCTGTCCCGCTCGGCAAACGAGAGCTTCCGCTTCCCCGAATATAAAAATAATGGCTATATTCAGAAGGTGGACAATTTAGAAGGGTCCAATCAGATCACAGTGCAGGTTCGCAATAGCCAACTCTCTTCCAAGATGAAGGCCCGCCGGGTGCCAAAACTGCCCGCCCCACTGCGGGACCTGGAACAAGAACTCAATGAGGCCCGAGGCGGTCGCCTCGCGGATCAGGTCTCCATTCTCATTCACTGGGTTCGCCAAGAAATCGAGTGGGAATCAGAGGTGGTCAGCGATCAAAGCCCTGCCGCCGTGCTGGACCGCAAGGCGGGCAATTGCGTGGGCCTGTCTAATTTAACCCTATACGTTCTGGGGAAGATGGGCGTAGAGGCCCGGTATGTGACTGGCATCGCCTTTAAGCAGGAAGACAGTGTGAAACTGAACCTGAAGGGCAATGTTCTCCATCGCTGGGTTGAGATTCGCTACGATGATGTGGGCTGGGTGTTCTGCGATCCCGCAGGAAAAGTGAATTTTGTTGACGCTACCTACATGGTGCTCGGCGTCCAGGGTCTCCATCCCCTGCCAGAGCTGCTGGATCAGGCGGTGGACACTCAAATTGAGCTGATTCGGTTTTCAAACGGCTTTAAAACGGTGGGCTCCCTGGCTGGTCTCGACAGTCGAATTCGCGTTAGGCCAAATCGTTTATTCGTACCTTGAAACCTGAAGGGCTACTCAAAAGTGGACTAGCATTTCCATAGGAAATGGAGTACTCTAAAAAGGTATTCTTTATCAGAGGACTCCCATGCATATAAATGACCTTTTGAAAGTAGCTATCGAAAAGAATTCATCGGATCTGCATCTTAAAGTAGGCAGCCACCCCATTATTCGCGTAGACGGCGATCTTCAGCCGGTTGTCACCATAAATCGCCTGATGCAAGAAGACACAGTGGCCATGGCCTTTTCCATTCTCAATGGCCGCCAGAAGCAGAAGTTCAAGGAGAACCACGAGCTGGACGTCGCCTATTCGGTGCCCGGCCTTGGCCGTTTCCGCTGCAACGTTTTTCAACAACGGGGCACGGTGGGCATGGTGCTTCGGGTAATTCCCGTAAGAGTTTCCACCATCCGAGAACTCATGCTGCCCACAACGATTGAGGAAATCTGCAATGAACAACGCGGCATGATTCTGTGTACTGGAACAACGGGTTCAGGCAAGTCAACGACGCTGGCGGCCATGATCGATTACATCAACTCCCGACGCACGGAACATATCATCACCATTGAAGATCCCATCGAATTCCTGCACAGAGACAAAAAGTCCATCGTCAACCAACGGGAAGTGGATGTGGACACCAAATCCTTCAGCATGGCCCTCAGGGGTGCGCTTCGTCAGGACCCCGATGTCATTCTGGTAGGCGAGATGCGGGACCATGAGACCATTGAAACCGCTATGCACGCAGCGGAAACCGGACACCTTCTGCTCTCCACGCTCCACACATTGGACGCCACCGAAACGGTGAACCGTATTATTTCAGTGTTCCCGCCTCACCAGCAAAAACAGATTCGTCTCCAGCTAGCTTCGGTGATCAAGTCCATTATTTCCATGCGACTGGTTCCCAGAAAGGATAACAATGGCCGGGTTCCCGCTGCAGAGATCATGATTGCCACGCCCTATATCAAGGGCTGTATCGAAGATAAGGAAAAGACCAAACTCATTCACGACGCGATTGCAGGCGGCGTTTCTCAATACGGCATGCAAACGTTTGACCAGTCTTTGTATTATCTGTGGAAGTCCAATTACATCACCTATGAAGAAGCTCTCAAGCGCTGTACCAATCCCGACGAATTCAAGCTCAAGGCCCAGGGCATCCAAAGCACCTCGGATCTTGCAAGAAGCGTTATGGAAGGTTCTCTCGCTGGCGGCTCTGCAGAAGTGGAAGAAACACCGGAATTCGGAGATCCTCTCGGCGATCTCAGCGATGGC
>JBNKOV010000790.1:0-3052 GCA_050294955.1 Holophagae bacterium | reverse complement strand
CTTGACCCAAACCGACAATTTCAAAATCGCCATTTATAATTAGACCCAACCGTTTCATTTGGCCGCCTTGAAAGACAGCCACCAGACCTGACCCAACCGGACACCCCGACTCGGTAACAACTCGACCAGTAACCCCGCCTCCCGTATTAAAGATGAAATCGACACCTTCAAGAGAGCTACTTTGGCCAACCGTCACCGTATCTGCTCCTGCCAGGGTTGAAGAGGCGGGATGGAACGACGGCCCTACGTTTCTGCACCCAAGAAAGGGATTGGAAAATAGATCTAGAAAAAATGATTCCGACACGTCCGCGGAAAACTCCCCTGTATTGATGCCGACTTTATAGTTTCCAGCAGGCAAATTTCCTATAATGTAGCTGGCTCCAGACAGGATTGAGGAAGTAAACCCAGAATAATGGAGCCCTGTATCCTGATTAATGGCAGTCACCAAGGTCGAAAGCAGCATTTGACCCGCATTAAGGATTGTGCCAGAAATAGTGCTGCCTTCAACCAGACTAAAATCAACGCCGTTCACCTGAGCCCCCTCTGAGAGATTAATGGCCCCAGAAGTCTGGATTTCAAAGCTCGAACTTATCTGTGGAATAGTAAAAGTAGTAAGCGGTTTTAGCCTCACACGATACGTTCCTGCCTCCAGACCGGAGACAGAGTATGGGGTTGATCCGAGAACAACCAGTAATTCTTCTTGAGAAATTAAAAATCCCGATTCATTTAGGATTTGAATCGCCACGCCACCCTGAGTGCTCACGCCATTCTGGATAATCGTTCCAGAGATAACCCCACCTGTTTCCGGGGTCCGTGAAACGGAAGTGGTTTGGCCTGCTACAATGGTTTGGGTTCCCAAATCCAAGGACCGCCAAGTATTGTCAAAACCAACATTAACTTTATAATCCCCAGGAGGCAACAGTAAACTGGCAGACCCAGATGAATAGCTCGCTGAATAATTTGTAAAATTCCCATAGGCGTTAACACTGGGCCCTCCACTCTCCACCGGCCCCAACGAAACCTCAAGGGCGCCTAATTGGGAAATATCCACATCGATATTTACATTGGACACTTGTTCACCAGCAGCAACCTCCACCAAAGAAGCAGATTGTGGTGTAGCGCTGGCGGGGTGAAAAAACACGGGCTCATCCATTTCACCCCATGTTACGCCCACCAGATAACAACCCGACCCCAAACCCGATACGGTATAGGTGTTATCTCCATTAAGTGTTACTACGCCCGGAAATATATCGACAAAAAAGGAAACAGCGTCCATTACAAAAATCTGAGGAACGACGCCATTTGGCAAACCGTTTATTCTCCCCGAAATAGCACCGCCTCGTTGAACCACTATTTCCTGAGTTCCGGTTAACCCGCCATCCACAACCAGAGGGACTGCCGAGGAAAGATCCCAATGATCTGTATTACCAGCATATCTGGCAAGAATGCTCGATTGGGTGGGTAGCCACAGAATATAATATGACCCCGGTTCCAAATCCAAGGTCAACTCTCCATTCGTGATTAATGGTGCAATTGCTGCGGAACACAGCGTTTCAGAATCCAAAAATTGGACTATAAGAT
This sequence comes from Holophagae bacterium, assembly GCA_050294955.1. Lineage (GTDB taxonomy): Bacteria > Acidobacteriota > Holophagae > Acanthopleuribacterales > Acanthopleuribacteraceae > JBNKOV01. Next base: position 1,471 of record JBNKOV010000790.1, on the reverse strand, counting down.
CAGAAGCAGGAACGCCATTTTGTTCGACAAAGCGAAGATTAACTGAGACGGCCAAACATGGCATGCTAAAAAATAAAATTAGAATCCATTTCTTCATTATACTCTCCAGTGCTTTTTATTAAAATTGGACCAGAATGGACGTAGTATACCACATTTCCTTTAGCTGAAACCCCAATCGGATTTCAAAAATAAAAGCCTGAGATCGCAAAAGCTCTAAAATAAATAGTATCTGAGAAGACGCCTCCCGATTGGGGTTTAAATCACTTCTCCAAATGTCAATCGCCGCCGAACTTTTAACAATTCTTCGTGGCACGGCACGCGAACATCCATGGGAATCTTGAAAATGGCGTGATCTTTGGAAAAAGGAGGCGGTGTTGCCGCGTTGAAAACCTCCGTCCATAATCGAACGGGACAACTGTAGAAAACCCTTGGAACAGGGCCATATTGTCGCCACCATTCCGTCATTTTTTCATTGGTCAACTGCAAGTGAAGTTTGGCGTTTTGTAGACGCAGCCGCGAGCCATATCTGGATTTGCCTCTGGTCTTGAGGAAGGTGGTCTGAGCTTTTCCCTTGCCTCGGGTGACGTACTTTTTGATCACTTTATGTTTCAACAGTTGCTCTCCATCCCAAAGACCCATGGCAGAAGCCCCTGCCTGAACAAGAATGATCAGATGCAACCCAGGCCCTTCTTCAATGGAGGCCAAATAGGCTTCTAAAGTCTGACAGTCATAGGGCAAAGGCTGGAGAGCAGGGACCACGACCCGACCTGATTGCTGCCCATCGCTTTCCACAATCAGGAATCCCCTGCCCTTTCTATCCACTGACAAATAATAACTGTCTCTTAATTCCAAAAGGACGGATCGGGTTTCATCCATTCCGAATTTTTTAGGTGAAATCAACCGTCTGTCCCCCAGACCATCGGTGTTTCAGGATCTATGGAAGACTTAACCAGAATCTGCTCGCCATCAACCACGCTCTGAGGGTTTTTTAGAAGGCGCTTAAAGAGATTTTCTGGATCAACATCGTCTTTAGCAAAGATGCCGACCCAGGCGTTTCGTGTAGTTCTCTTTGCAGTAAGCAGTGCAAGATCAGCAATATCAACAACCTGAGGCCATGTCAATAATTGGGGATGGGCGGGGGCAAAGGGGTAACAGGCAAAACCAACTGAACAAGTTTTTTGAATGGTTTGCCCATCTCCAATGTCAAAAACGTGTTCGGAAACCAGATGCCTTATTCGCTCAGCGAGAAGTGAGGCGTCCGAACGTTTAATGAACCGGGCCACAACCAAAAACTCCTCCCCGCCCCACCGGACCAGGAAATCGGATTCTCGGAAAATATGCCCCAACAACTCTCGGATCTGTATGAGAACCTTATCCCCTGCTGCATGACCGTAATTATCGTTAACTGCCTTAAAATAGTCCATATCAACCATGAAGAAGATCAGATCGCTTACAGAGGGAGGGTGCTTTA
>JBNKOV010000789.1:0-3055 GCA_050294955.1 Holophagae bacterium | reverse complement strand
CCTGTCATTACACTCTTCTGGTCAAGTTTTGCCTTCCCTTGATCTGTTTTGCGGTCTCACCGTCGCAACTTTCCGTCTTACCGTCGCACTTTTCCGCAACCGGCGCAGTTTTGCTCCTCACTGTAGGCCTTATTGCCCCAAGCGTGAGCAGGATTGCCTCGTTGGGAGCAGGTTTGCCTCTGTATTCGTCAGGACTGGTGGTCTGGCCTGCAAGTCTTGCCATGGCTTCGGGGTTTTGGCGCCCGCTATGGCGTCCATTCCCCTATTCCGAGGGCTTTTGCCCTGGCAGCAGCGGTTTGGCGCTCTGCTGGGCAATCTTAGCCTCGTTATTTCTAACTTTTTCCTCGTCGTGTGCAACCGTATCCTCGAAGTGTTTTTGTATGGCGACCCAATGAGAAACCGGTTCCTGGCCATGATTGTCAGGAACCGGCTTATGAGTTGTGCTATCCTTGAGCGGTTCGAACGCCGCTCAATGATTAGCAGGCTTGGAGATCGGTCTCGCAACTGGTGTTGCCAGAACCATAACAATTGAGACAGGTATTGGCCAGGCTGAGAGCGTCCCCGCCCTTAAAGCCTTTGCTGTCACGTTTTGAGACTGTGGTTGCGAAACTGGTCACCGAGAGATCCTCTAGTTTTACTTTCTTGGACATATTAACTCCTATTAATTTACTTTCCCCGCCTTATACATTGGTGCGGGGCCGAGACCTATTATCTCATGAAAAACCAACAAATCCTTGACCCACAGGGGAGGTTGCTCCATGATGGACCCACGCCCTTAGTAGGAAGGGACTTCCCATCTCGGCGCGGACTGATCGGGAATCATCAACATATGGAGGTTGTTATGAATTTATGCCGTTTTTTCCTGGCAACAAGTTTTTTAATGATTTTGGCCGCTTGCAACCAGGCGAAGGAGCCGGAAGCCAAAGAGGAAGTTTCCCTTGAAGATAGAGCCCGCGAGATTCACCAAAGGGTGATCACTCTGGACACTCATAACGACATCAATCCCGATAATTTTACTGAGGAAAAGAACTACACCATGGAACTGACCTCTCAGGTCACCCTGCCCAAAATGAAGGCGGGTGGTTTAGACGTATCCTGGTTGGTGGTGTACGTTGGTCAGGGCGAGCTTACGGAAGAGGGTTTTAAAAAGGCCCATGAGACCGCCATGGAAAAGTTTGACGCCATTCATCGCCTCTGTGAAGAGATTGCACCGGACCAAATTGAATTGGCATATAATTCCGACGATGTTCGACGAATCCACGGATCGGGCAAACTGGTTGCTATGATTGGTGTTGAAAATGGCTATCCCATTGGGACCGATTTGAGCAACGTCAAGAAGTTTGCAGATCTGGGCGCCCGTTACATGTCCCTTGCCCACAACGGCCATAGCCAACTCTCCGACTCCAACACCGGGGAAGCCGATGATGTCTGGCTGCACAACGGCCTGAGCGATTTGGGCAAGCAGGCCGTAAGGGAAATGAACAAATGGGGCATTATGGTGGATGTCTCCCATCCCTCCAAAAAAGCGATTTTGGACATGCTGGAAATCAGCGAAGCCCCGCTTATCGCCTCTCACTCTTCGGCCAGAGCCCTGTGCGACCATAGCCGCAACTTGGACGACGAACTGCTGATGAAGATTAAGGAAAAGGGCGGCGTAGTTCAGACCGTTGCATTTGGAAGTTATGTGCATACCGAGAAAAGCAAGGCGTTTAGAGAGCTTCGTCAGAAATTGCGCCAATCCATAGCCGACGAAATGGGGTTCACCCTGCTCAGTTGGCCTGAGCGCAGGGAGTTGGACGACGATGCAAAGAAAGCATATGATGAGAAAATGCAGCAAGTTATCGAGAAAGCCAAACCCAGAATGGAGGCGGAAGTCGCCGCTATCGCGCCTCCTGTTAATGTGAGCGATTTTGTAGATCATATCGACTACCTGGTGAAGCTTATCGGTATTGACCATGTGGGCATCAGCTCCGACTTTGACGGCGGCGGCGGTGTTCATGGCTGGCAGGATGCTTCTGAGACCTTCAACGTGACCCTTGAACTGGTAAAACGGGGTTACACCGAAGAGCAAATTGGGAAAATGTGGAGCGGAAACCTGCTCCGCGTTCTGGATGAAACCCAGAAGGTTGCTGCCCGCATACAGCAAGAAGCCAATTAATTTCTAAACTCGGGGAGGCGTCCATTTAATGTCGCGATGCCTCACCCTCTCCTCCAAGTCCAAGAAATACAAGGCCGAAAAGACCATTGAGTTAAAAATTGGGGCCATCCTTCCCCAGGTTTAAAAAGACGAGAAGAAGACAGCAACACCTGGTTTCATTTATTGCCCAATCCTCTGATTCCAAGTAACCTGGTCTAATTATGAGATAACGCTATCACCCGAATGGCAGAAATAAATACACCCACGGGAAACGGCCTGGCCATATTTTGAGGGTTGGTTTTCTAATTCTACTTTTGACATATAGTCGCATTAAGCTACAATAAAGGGGTTCATACTATTGTAGGAGAACCCATGTCCGCGAAAATATTGGTTGTGGATGACGAAACCGATTTAGAACTTTTGATCACCCAAAAGTTCCGCCGGGAAGTGCGCAACGGAGAAATGCAATTTGCGTTCGCAGGCAACGGCTTGGAGGCATTAGCCCGGCTGAAGGAAATCCCTGACTTTGATATCGTTCTCACAGATTTGAACATGCCGGAGATGGACGGCCTCACGCTGCTTCACGAGTTGAGACGTTACAAACGAGATCTCCGCACCATTGTACTCTCAGCCTATGGCGACCTGGGCAATATTAGAGCTGCTATGAACCGGGGCGCCTTTGATTTTCTCACCAAGCCCATTGATTTCAAAGATTTAAAAATCACCCTGGCCAAAACAATGGAGAGCGTGGCCGAACTTCGTGAAATTGAGCAGGCGCGCCTTGACAAGGAGGTTGCCCAGCAGAAGGCCCTGGATGAGGAGCGGAAGGCCAAGGAGTCCCAACGCAAGCTAATCGAACATTTGAAGAAGATGGACCGGTTGAAAGACGAGTTCCTGGCCAGCACCACCCACGAGGTG
>JBNKOV010000788.1:0-3056 GCA_050294955.1 Holophagae bacterium | reverse complement strand
ATTTCCAGGGTGTTCAGACTCCCAACATCCAACATTCGCCACCGCCTCTGCGCAAACGCGCAGCCTACAAGATTAGTGTGTCCCGGCATAAACCGCAAGCTTTATTCACGGCGATGGGCTTTGGGGATGTGGCTCTGTCTCGGCTTTTGGGTTCTCTAATGTCACTCTATCTGGTTGGCCAGGGCAGGAAGGTCTCCGTTTGTGGGATACAACCCCGCCCCGACGCGTCTCAGGAGATCAGGTCGATGCAATGCGCATGCTCCAGACCTGGGTCCTGTTTCAACCTACCACCAGACGAAAACGCCTACGGCTTGATCGAACCCGGGCAGTACGCCGGCTTGACCCGACCACAACTGACAACGTGGAAGGGTGAAGGTGGAGGGGTACCAGAAATCGCCGTTAAAGGAAATCACGAACTCCATGGTTGAACCCAATCGGTCTGTCAGGGTTGCGTTCAGGTTATTGACAAAGCTCAATTGGTCGCTCGATTCTGAAGCAACGGTTAGCAATACATGATAAAGGTCTGATCCGGATAGGGTTCCAGCATTTTCCTGTGATAGGAATTCGGCGCGATTAATGCCCGTGCTTCCCGATACTTCACTCGTTTTATAGTCTTTCGTCATTTCGCTCATATTCCAGCTCCTTAATATTTCTCGGCTTGGCGTTCCGCAATGCTATCCTGCGGTCTCCTTACCTTAGAGCAAGGCCAATGCCAGATCAGAGATCTTGTGAAGGCTCTCTTGAGGAACGGGTATATGAATGAATTATCTCAGAATATAATTCGTTCTTCTTCAACAACTTAAAAGACTTCAGCTCAAGGCGGCAAGCGGTCATGCCGAGAGCCTTTTCCCTCCTTTCGCTCAGCGCGGACCGGTTCTGTTGGCTCCCGTTTTTGTCAAAAAACAAAACGTGAACACAAATGAACATAAAAAGAACATAACGGGCCTGGCCATTAACCTGAGCGTATCTGCCTCAATCCCCCGTTAAGATGTAAAAATTCTTGGAGGCAGGAGTTTTAAGGCCGTTTATTGAGAAGCCTGTTTTTTTGAATAAGCCATGGCGAAAACAAACCCCAGACCGATGCCAATGGCGATGTTGTTTAAAGCCACGCCAATCCCAACGCCAAGAGCCAGCCCAATGCCAATAGCCTCTTGCTTCATTTTCATATCCACACCTCCACGCACGAAATCGGTCCCACACCCATTAAACGCAAAACAGGCCTGAAAAGATTAGGAAGAGAGGCCGGCCAGGGTTTGTTTTATGCATTGGCCTATTTTTTCAATTGCCGCTTCGTCCAGGTAGGGGTGCATGGGCAGGCTGAAGATGCGCTTGGATGCTGCTTCGGAAATGGGGAAATCACCTTCCACGTGGCCCAAGGCTGTGTAGGCGGTTTGCAGGTGAAGCGGCTTCACGTAATAAACGGCGGTGGGCACCCCTGCTTTGCCCAGAGCGTCTCGCAGGGCGTCGCGATGATCGGAGAGCACGGAATACTGGGCCCAGGCGCTTTGATACCCCTCGGGAACCACCGGCGTGTCCAATGGGGCCAGGGCCTGATTGTAGAGATCGGCCACTCTTTGGCGGGCCTTCAGCTCTTCTGGGAAGATGGCCAGTTTGCACAGGAGAACCGCCGCCTGGATGGTGTCCATGCGGGCGTTTAAACCGATGCGCTCGTTGTTGTATTTGTCTTCGCCCTGACCGTGGACCCTCAGGGACTTCATGGTTTGGGCCAGCTCATCGTCGTCGGTGAAAGAGGCGCCCGCGTCCCCATAAGCGCCCAGCGGTTTGGCCGGGAAGAAGCTGGTGGCGGCGGCTTGACCCAGGCTTCCCGCCTGTCGGCCCTTGTATACGGAGCCCAAGCTCTGTGCCGCGTCTTCCAGAACAAAGAGGGATTCTTCTTTCGCGATGGCGTTGATGGCGTCGTAATCTGCGGGGAGGCCGAAAAGGTCTACAGGGATAATGGCTCGCGGCCTCAAGACGCCCTCTTCCCTCACCCGCTTGATGGCATCGTGCAATTGGTTGGGCTCGATGTTGAAGGTTCTGGGGTGAATATCCACAAAAACCGGGGTAGCGCCCACCAGTGAAATCACTTCGCCCGTTGCAAAGAAGGTGAAGGGCGTGGTGAACACGGCGTCGCCCGGGCCAATGCCCAGCGCCATGAGCGGGAGCAGCAGGGCGTCGGTGCCGCTGGAGCATGAGATGGCGTGTTTGGCGCCGGTGAACCGGGCCAGTTCAGCTTCAAGCTCGTCAATCTCAGGTCCCAAAATATACTGACCATGGTCCAATACGTTTTGAATCCGTTTGCCCACGGCCTCTTGAATGTTGCCGTATTGCGTTTTCAGGTCGATAAATGGGATCATGTTCATACCTCAACTCCCTCGGGAATGGGACCGGGATCGGTCCTTGGAAAGGCCCCAGTTTAGCATTTTTCGCAGGGGCGCGTCTCGGGGTTTTTGAGGAAAAGGACGAATTGAGGGTTTTGGTCAGGGCGGAAAGGCGTTCTCGGCGCTGAGCAACACCACATCGTCCTCGTCGTCTACGAAGCCGGTCCGGGCCAGGAGATGAAGGGCCTGTTCGAAAACGTCGGCGTCCGAATCGACGGCAATGGCCGAACCCATGTGGTTATGCAGGTGTTGCACGATTTGGCCAATGAAGGGATCGGGCGGTTTCACACAGGTCTGGTTGTGGGGTTGATCCAGGGTGGCCCAATCGGGCGCCACCCCTTCAAAAGCGGCGCAGAGCGCGGCAAAGGGCCGTTGCTGCACGAGGATGGTTCTGAAAGGGGGCTGGCCATAGAAAGTGCGATAAGATTGGGCGGCCAGCTCCAAGGCCATGATCAACTCGCCAGTCGGGTCGTGAACCACCAGGGTAGGCCGGGACTCGCCAAATCGACGCATCATGTCCAGCCCAATTAATTTGAGGCCTTCCAAGCGATAGGGGTTTCCCCACACGCTGAGGTCCGCGCTGCCCGGATGGTCCTTTGCAAGAGCTGCAAGCCCTTCTGGCAGACCAGACCCGTAGGCGCCTGGTTCGTGGAAGACCAGGTCTTCAAAGCCCAT
>JBNKOV010000787.1:0-3063 GCA_050294955.1 Holophagae bacterium | reverse complement strand
GATGAGAAGTTCGAGCGCTATTTCAATGAAATCCTGATGATCCGGAATGGGGCGTTGCCGCGACCGGAACAGTACACCAATATCTACTGGGATTTTGTTTTGGGTTCGGAAAAACCCCAAAGCGCCAATACAGACCCCATTTCGCTCATCGACCTGATCAAAAAAATTGGGATTACCGATGTTGAATTTGAAGAACTCAGGGAAGCAGAGGAAAAGTCCTCAAAGTTAGCAGACCTTGAGCTCCGAGCCTTTGCCGCAATGAAGGGCCTTTTTCCTGATCTTCAGGGCAACTACACCATTCAGAAGCAGCCTGACCAGGCCATGGCGATCGATCTTTTGCACAATGAAGCCTATCATATAGCCAAAGCCGAGTTGATGGAGCCTATTCAGGCATTTTTCAACCATCTCAATTTGAGAACCGACAGCACCATCGCCAGGGAACGTAATTTTGCAGACATATTCCATAAGCTGAACATGATACTGCTCATTCTGTTGCTGTTAATTCTGCTTTTTATTTTTTCCCACGTGCAAAGGGCCATCATCAGCCCTGTGATCAACCTCTCCCATGTCATGGACCTGATAAGTAAGGGATCTTCCTCCATTCGAGTGAAATACAAAAGCATCGACGAAATCGGCGTCATGTACGATTCCTTTAACAATATGCAGAATAAACTGCTTAAGACCCTCAAGGAACTGCAGTTCCAGAAAATGGCTCTTGATGAGCATGCGATTGTCAGCATCACCGACGCCTCTGGCTCCATTACTTACGTGAATGACCTGTTCTGTAAAATCAGCGGCTATTCCCGCGAAGAGCTTTTAAATCAAAACCATAGGATTATCAATAGCGGTTGCCACTCCAACAGGTATTTTAAGGAAATGTGGAGCACGATTTCCAAGGGCGAGATCTGGCGAAACGAGATCATCAACAAGAGAAAAGATGGCAGTCACTACTGGCTAGCCGCCACCATTGTTCCCTTCTTGGATGATTCGGGCAATCCGGAGAGTTTTTATGCAATTCGCACAGATATTACCGAACAGAAGTTGGCCGAAAAGGAGGCTGAAGCGGCCACGGTTGCCAAATCCAATTTCCTGGCCAATATGAGTCATGAAATTCGAACGCCGATGAACGCCATCATTGGGTTTAGTGAGATTTTGTGCTTTAGCGACAACTTGTCTGAGACAGATCGGAGCCATGCCCGAAAGGTAACCGACGCCGCTGTGTCACTGCTGGGAATTATTAACGATATTCTGGATTACAGCAAAATTGAAGCGGGCAAGGTGACCTTAGAAGAGATTTCTGTCTGCCTTGAAACGGTTATCAGTACGGCAGTTGAAACCCTGAGCCTGGAGGCCCGGAAGAAGGATCTCCAGTTAAATATTGAGCTGGAGCCGAATGTCCCGGAATGGGTGATTGGCGATCCAACGAAAATCCGACAGATTTTCATAAATATTGTAAGCAATGCCATTAAGTTCACCGAGCAGGGCCACGTCACCATCTGGGGTGAGTATGAAAACGACCAACTCTATTTCAAGGTGACAGATACGGGCATTGGCATGACTCAGCAACAGGCCAACAAAATCTTTTCCGCCTTTTCCCAGGCGGACAATTCCACTGCCCGAAAATACGGCGGCACCGGTTTGGGGACCTCCATCAGTAAAGAACTTATCGAAAAAATGGGCGGCCAGATTTGGGTGGAAAGTGAACTGGGAAAAGGCTCCACCTTCCACTTCACCCTCCAATTAAGAGAGGCGAGCGAACCCCAAAACAACACGCAAGTGTGTTCAACCTCGGACGAAGGCCTGCCATTGCCCCGTTTCCGAATTCTACTTGTCGAGGATCATGCTCTGAATGCCGAACTTATCCAGCTCAATTTAGAGGACCTCTACGGACATTCAGTGGAGTGGGTGGACAATGGCCTGCTTGCAGTGTCCACCATTAAAGAGAAATACCACGATTTCGATCTCATCCTCATGGATGTGCAAATGCCTGTTCTTGATGGTTTGGAAGCCTCGAAAGCCATTCGGGACTGGGAGTCCGAGCATGGAGGGCACATCCCAATTGCAGCCATGACTGCTTCTGTTATGGATCAAGATCAAGAACAGTGCAGAAAGGCGGGCATGGACGGATTCATTATGAAACCCGTAGAGATGCCGTTGCTGTTAAAAGAGTTGCATCGAATCATGTCGGTTACCGATAAGATCCGGCTTTTTCCTGCTAAAGTAAGCTCGACTCAAGAACTTGACTTAAGCCCAATTGAAGGGGTTGCGGATATTGAGGTTGGCATTGCGATCTGGCTGAATCCCAGACGGTATGCAAAAGCGCTTCGCCAGTTTGCACTATGCTATGAGGATGTTTTTAAATTAAGAAAGCTCTTGGATGAAAACCACACTCAAGAAGTTCGTCATTATTTGCACAGTTTGCGAGGTTTGAACTTGGGCTTGAAGGATTTGTCAACAGCTCTAAAGAACCTGGAAGTAATCCTTAAAACCGAGGACGATCTGGTTATAGGAAAGTATTTGAGCGCTTTTGAGGATGTATTAAGCAGGGCTAACCAGGCTATTGGTGAATTAAAGGGTTTGGAGGAGGAGACCATCGCCCACACTTTTTTTGACGAAGAAGGCTTAGAACCTCTGATTTCCGAACTGCTTCACGGTTTTGGCAGAGACAACCCAGACGCTGTCCTGCCCGCCTATTACCAACTATTGAATAAATTGGGATCAAACAAATTGCAGCCTATAAAGAATTGTATTGAGAAATTTGAATTCAGGCAAGGTGAACAATACGTATTGGAACTAGCCAAAACCCTGAACATATCTATAGGAGAGGCGCCATGAACAAAAAAATTCTCATAGTGGACGATCAGATTTTTAATTTAAAAGTTTTACACGGCATTCTGAGAAGGGATGGCTACGAACTTTTCTTTGCAAAAACGGGCCAGGAAGCCTTGGACGCGGCTGCAAAGCACCACCCAGATCTGATCTTATTGGACATCATGATGCCGGGAATGGACGGCATGGAGGTTTGTCGCCAGCTAAAAGCGGACCCAAAGTTGGCCCAGATCC
>JBNKOV010000786.1:0-3077 GCA_050294955.1 Holophagae bacterium | reverse complement strand
TCTATTTTCCAAGCCATCACCCTGTTGCACGCCGACCGCATTGGTCACGGCTATCATTTGTTGGACGAGGCCTTCATTCAAGACCCCAAGATCGAAGACAAAGCCAGGTTTATTAAGGATTTATCGCAATTCATCGCAGAATCCAGGATGACCATTGAGGTGTGTCTTTCCTCCAATAGAGATACCGATCCCAACCTGGCTTCCCTTGCGGATCATCCCTTCCGAAGGATGCAGGAGCTGAAACTCTCCACCACCATCTGCACCGACAACCGCCTGGTTTCCAGAACCACCATTACGCGGGAACTGCTTCTGGCCGTTGAGCACTTCGCCCTTTCGCCCCGGACCCTGAAGAGCATCATCATCTACGGCTTCAAACGCAGCTTTTTTCCCGGAAACTATAGAGCTAAAAGAACCTATGTTCGCAGAATTATCGATTACTATCGCCTCATGGAAAAGAAGCACAAAATTGATATAGAACCCGTAAACGAATATTAACGTAAATTCTTCAGCCATATTTGGCTGGAATTACGGGGGCCGGAACGCCTTATGAACACCACAACCCATCTGCTCGAAAGGCTGCGTCCTATCCAAGAGCATCAGCCCAACCTGTTGAAGGTCAACAACCTACGCAGCTCCGCTGTGCTTATACCCATTCTGAACCGGGACCACCATCAGTTGTTGTTCACCCTCAGAAGCGCCAATCTGACCCACCATCCGGGACAAATCAGCTTCCCAGGCGGTCGCATCGAAAAGGGAGAAACGGCCTGGGAGGCAGCCTTGAGAGAGGCGGACGAAGAGATTGGACTGCCCTTCTCGTCGGTTCAAAAGCTGGGTCAGCTCAACGATGTTTACTCCCCTCGCGGTTTTCATATCCAGTGTTTTGTGGGGCTTGTGGAGCCCTTTCAACCCGTGCTCAACCCGAGCGAGGTGGAAGAGTTGGTTTGGGTGGATTTAGACGAACTGTTCGATGAATCTCTTCACGAAATAAAGCCCTGGCGCAATCATTCCGTTCATTATTTCGATTTTAAAGAAGGCATGGTCTGGGGCGTAACCGGCCTGATCGCCTTTCATCTCCGGGAAACCCTGCTTAACCGAGAGTAAGCCGTGAGCATTAAACGAGATCGCCAAAAATCTCTTTAAGCCGTCTCGCCGCCTTTTCGGTGGTTTGCAGGTTGGAGGACATGCGCTCCAGATCCTGAGCCAATTCACGGGCCAGATCCTCCAAATTACCGCTGCCAACCTTGCCAGAAGTAAGGGGTTGAAGCTCCTGGTCTCGAAAGCCCGTCAGTATTTTCAACTGGGAATAAAGGTCGAGAAAGGCCTGGTTGTATTGATCCATGGTCTTTAAATGCTTGCTAATCACACCGGCGTTTTGCGGGCTAGCTTCTGCTAAGGCCTTGGTGAATGTGGCTTTAAAGGCAGGAAACTTACCGCAGAGATTGATGGCCCCCTTAACGGTCTTCAGGCTTTTTTGGAACAACGACTCAAGATCTCTTTTCGGCAACCCCTTGCCCGAAGCCTTGCGGACCGCGGAGGCCAGAACCGGTTCGGGGTCCACAGGCTCGCGACAGAATTGCCAGATAACATCTCGCAACTTCATATTCTCAAAGCCTTTAATCCGAGCCCCGCCTTCGGTGGCGTTGATAAATCGGCGGCCGGGATAGCGCTCTTTGTAAACATCCACCGCGTCCTCGTACCAGGCGATGAAGTGGAGATAATTGGCCAGGGTGTCCACCATGCCGCCAAAATAACCCCGCGCCCTTCGCTTGTCCTGTTCCAAATAGGGCCGTCGCTTATTCACCATAGACCGAGCGTAAAACCGTTGGGGCGTAATGGCCAGGTCCTGACCGATCAGGATAATGGGATCGCAGCCCAACACCAGAGCCAGGGAAAAGGCCTCGGTGGCCACCGACCCGGCAGTCGCCAGAAATTGCTTCTTCATCTTGGGATAATGATCGTTAAGCCAACCACTTACCATGTTCCCTGGATTTTGGTAGGTGAACTTATGTTTGCAGGGATAACTGAAATAACGCTCATGGCATTGATCCGCCAGCAGGAACGTGGTCTGGTCCAGGTTGTCGCAGCCTTCGATGAGGAAGAAGTAATCCTTGGATTCCGTTTGGATTAGGAAATTGGGGTCGATGCCCGCTTTATTCAAGAGCTGGGCCGCTCTGGAGACCGAAAAAATAAGAGCATTGTCTTGAAACGGCTCAAGTTCCATGAGATTCTTTTCTAGGGACGGCCCAGCAACCGCCACCACGCCGGGCTTGCCTGCGAATTTATCGCGCAGCAGCTCAACGCCGGGCAATTGGGTGGTGTGCTTCAGGGATCGCAGGGTGCTTTCAAGAAACAGACGAAACATATCCCTGGTGCGCGTCTCCCCCATCATGCCCTGGCGGTTGCGTTCCCGTTTTAGCGATTCCACAAACTCAGCCGTCATCTCCGTCAGGTTGTTTTGGTGATAGGGGCTCATGACAATGCGGATAGGCACATCGCGCTGCATGGCTTGGCGAAGGGTTTCACGGAACCTGCGCAAGGAGCAGAAAATACGGGCTTTTCTGGTCTTCACCAAATCGCCGAGCGGCATATGCTCCATGGCCGCCGCCACCAGCGAAGGGTTCGGTTCGAAAAACAGAATCTGGCCATCTTGCTGAGGAACATCGGCTTGAAGGAAGTAACCCAATCCAAAGCCAAAGTGGATATGGAGCTTTTGCGGCGGCGTTTTAACCTTGCTTAAAACGGATTGCGCTTCCTTGAGGGGATTGTACTTGCTATGCACGTACTTGCCCTCCACCTTCAGGGTAAACCCCTCGCGGCGAGCCGGTTCAACAGATGCGGGCGCCACCCCTTCCAACTCGGCGACGAGAGCAGGGTCGTATTGATTAAAAAATCTTTTGTTCTCAGCAGCAACGCTCATTTTCCCAACCCGACTCCCACTATTTTCGTCATCCTAGCACTGATTACAGGGAACGGTCAATCTATGAGACATGGAACGGGCGATTTAGACAGAAGGCCCACTTAGAATCAACCCACAAACGCCACCCCATAAAAAACGGCCGCAGGAGCGATAATAGGAA
>JBNKOV010000785.1:0-3078 GCA_050294955.1 Holophagae bacterium | reverse complement strand
CCATTGTGGGACATTCATCAAATGAAATCTGAAAATCTTCGAATTGGGCAGTTGGCATTGGTTCTGAGCTGTTCAGGTTGGCCAGGATATATACATTGTCGTAATGGTCAAATCCATAGATGCCAATAAAAACCGCTACAGGCTGGGTTTCGCTAAAAGTAAAGGACGATTGCACCATTTCTTCGGTTCCAATTTGGATGCTCCGGTCCTCATAAGTCACCAGGTCGGGTTGATGGGTCCGTCTCAAATAAGCATCGGGATCTCCCTGACCGCCAAAGGTTTGGACGGATAGGTATCGTCCCGCCGGGTTATCGATCAACACTCGGAACCAGTTCCAGCTATTGCGTTCACCGGAAATGAGGATGGGTTCGCCAGGCGTCAAATCGGTAAACGGCTCAGGGCAGCCCACACGGCCTCTGGTGTCTGTTCTCGTTTCTCCGTCCAAATTCAGGGATACGGTGACTCGGTTCTGGTCTGCGCCCGGGGTTGGGGTTTCGTATCGCAGAATGTACTGGCCTAAAACCGGTTGCTCCTCCAGAGTTATGATTTGTTGGACCTCGTCTTCCATGAGCGTGAAGTGGGTGGCGTCAAGGCCGGTCAGGCCGTTTACTCCGTCGTTAACAGACACCTTTACAGCAACTTCTGGGCAATAGGTCAAATAGAAGTTCTCTATATCCACGGCAAAAGATCGGCTGCTGTAGAAGGCGCGGATGCGGAAGCTGTTGATGGTTTCCCTGGCGTAAACCCCGATGTACCAGGTTCCGCCTGCAGGAGAAAGCATTTGCAGCTTGTCCTGGAAACCGCTGTTTTCGGAATGGTCGTAGTACTGGTCTCGCAGGGGAAGCTGTTCCTGCATGACAAAGATGTCGGGGTTTCCATTCACCCCAGCTACTTCCACTTGGAAGAGGCTTTGTCCTGCAGGCACATCCAAAGAGAAGTACAACATGTTGCCCTGTTGCAGTGAGTAGCGATCCAGGGTCTGATTGTTGGTCAGGGGAATGACGCCAGCCTCATGACAATGGGCGTGTTGGGCTCTTGCTGTACTCTGCTCGTCGGACCAATTCACCTCAACATCTAACTCGTGAATTTGACCATCGGCTAGAGGCGTTGTGTAGATCAACTGATAACGGCCGTCTCCCAATAGGGTGACGGTCGGCGTCCGGGTCTGGCCGTCTTCCCTCAGGAAAAAGTTGGCTTCTGTCAAATCGTTCACGGGGCCAAGATCTGCATTAACCTGCACGGTGACTGCTACATTGGGGCAGTCATCGGAAAAGACGCTTTCAACCCACGTCGTTAACTCTGTCGCCTGGGGCGGCGCGGTGGTGTAAGTGACGGAAGCCCAATCGTCTTCCCCATTCTCGCCATTTCCTGGGATGGAATCGGGGTCCATCTGGTCCGATCCAATAACTTCAATGGATGCGGTGCGTTGGCCCATAACTGTTGCACGGGTCGTCACTTCCACACTTAGGGTTTCGCCTGGGAAGATGATGGGTATGCGCCAACGGTTGTTCTCAATGGTTCCGTCTATGGAAGAAACATAGCCTGATGTGTTGAGTTGCAACAGGGCGACCACGCCAGTCGCGGCGTCGGGGCCTTCGTTTGTTGCCTCAAGGGTCCAGGTGATCAGCTCGCCAAAGATGGGCGTTTGCGGAGAAAGTGCGATCCCCAAGCTCAAGTCGGCCTGATCCAGACTGATCAGGGCAAAATCGTCTTCCTCGGGGCGACCGTTGTCTGGGATGGAGTCGGGGTCCGCGGGAAAGGCGTCTATGATCTCAATGGAAAGCGTCTTGCCGCTTGATTGAGCTTGAGCTGTAAATTGATAGGTAAGCGAAGCCCCGCTTGCCAGGGATCCGGGACTCAGAATTCCGGAAAGCGGGTTGTACAGGCCGTTGGCCGTGTCGCTCACATATTCCAGGCCCGCGCCCCAGGAAAGGGCCAGGTCCAAATAGGAAGCATGGTTGGGGCCGTCGTTCGTAATGGTAAGGGTGAAAACCACTGAATCGCCCGGGGCCGCGGTGGTTCTATCCGCCAGGAGACTCAGACTTAAGTCGGCTTGAGGCGCAGCCTGCCAACCTATGTCTTGAAGATAGTTTACAGCAAGGCCTGGGTCGTGATTGGGGCCTGCGTAGAAGGGCTCCATGAGTTCATCGGGCTCCAGAGAGAGGCCAAAATGAGACAGGGAAGAGCCGGTTGTCCAGGTGGTTGGCGCGTACATTTCCACATGGTTTCCTGGTCCTACTCCGGCAGCCAGATCCGATGCGGCGCTTATAACCGCTGGCCCAACCCAGTGGAGCTGGTCCGCACTGGTGGCGGAATTCAGACGTTCCTGGTCTGTCAGGGCGTCCCATCTTCGGTTGGCGGCGTGGTCTTCCAGGAAATAAGCGGTGATGTCATTAAGCCCGTTCAACCGGGCGCCGCCCTCGCCAACCAGGGAAAGGAAACCCAGTCCGTGGGCGAGTTCATGGACAACTACCGAAACCAGATCCATCTGGCCGTTGGGGTCTCCATCCAGGCCGAGGTACCAGGTTACGCCCGCCAGACAGTTGTCCGAGCCCAATCCGCTATTGAAGACTGCTTCAATTTCGGGGCTGTCCCCATTGAGGTCAGATTCGGCTAGATTGTTGGACAAGGCAATGGGAAACCAGACGTTGGGGTGAGATGCGCCGGGAAAATCGCGCGCGGCGGTTTTGGGTCCGGCCATTCCCAATGCGGCGCTGGTCGGCGTGCAGGCCAACGGATTGAAATTGGCCTTTATGTAAACCGTGCCTGAAATGTCTAATTCACGAGCCCAGATGTCCGCTGCGTAACGGAACGCGTTGAGCCTTTGTTCTCCAAGGGTTTCGCCGTCGTTGCCGCCTATTGGGGATGTCGGCGTGGGGTCATTGAACCCTTCATCCGGGCCGTCTCCATTAATGACCACAATTGTGCCAGGCGATGATTGTTGGGGGATCAGGGTAACGGAATCGTCGTCATCTTCACCCTGAAGTCCATTGTTTGGAGTGGAATCTGGATCGAGAAGATCGGTCCCAATAACCTCGGCCCAAATAACGGTCTGAATATCTTCAATCAACTGTGCTT
>JBNKOV010000784.1:0-3079 GCA_050294955.1 Holophagae bacterium | reverse complement strand
GGTGAATTTTGGACGCACCGCGTTCAGCAATGCGTCCTCTCGAAGGTAACTTATCGCGGCTCCGGATATGGGCAAAGCCGACACGGGAAGCCGCAAATTTCGTGGCAATGCGGCATTCAGATCAAGTGGCCTGAATTCTCCCTGTTCAAAATATTTATCTCTGGTATCCGGTTCAAAATAAGGTATTTCTATACCGCCCGGCTCAAAACTGACCGGAACAGGAAATGGGTCCGCCAATTCCCATAAGGGCGATGTTTTGGGAACCTGATGCTGATCAATCGCAAATACCGTGGCCCGACAATCCGGTCGATAAGTGAGATGGTCAAAGCCGCCATCCGAAATAAAGATCAGACCACAGGCCTCCATTTTACGGTTGCCGATGAGCTCTAACGCGTTGGCCGGGTCGGTGCCCCCCGATGCAAAAATGCTCTGAATGGCCCTCACAGCAGCGTTTTTTCCTCTATCATTCATGGCAAGATCTCGAATGAGGTGATTGGCGCCGGTGCTGAAGGTGATCAGATCCAGCTTGTCCTTTTCACGCAAAAGATTTGCCACGATATGAAGGGCGATCTCCTTGGCCATTTGCATTCGGCGACCACCCATGGAACCGGAGTTATCTATAAGGATGACCACCTGGCGGCTCGGAGGTTCGTAATTAAAGGGTCTCGGTCTGCTGGAGACCGGCAACAGGTTTTCCAGCGGTGTGTCTATGTAGCTCATAAGCACGGTTTTCTGCTCCGGCGGTCCTCCATGGAATCCATTTATTAGGAAGAGGCCCTTCCCTTCTGACTCCACCAGATTGGCCAAACGCTCCAAATCAGCCCGTGCAAAACGAGACGCGGACACGCCGCCAATCACAACCGCGTCCATGTCGTGTAAATCTACTGTTCCCAATGCCTCTGGCGCAATTTCCACAACGGTCGCCTCTTCCTTGGAAAAAGCATTGGCCCAGGAATGGTCTCCTCCAATGGAGAGACATTTTGGCGGCCTGACGACCTGGGTATAAAATCGCCTCTTTTGCTGTTCTCGTCCAGCCTCAAGAGTCATATCCACAAACTGAAGGCCCGATCCAGAAAAGGTAACAGGCCAACGAAAACGAGCCCACTGCCCTGGGAGCACAGATTGGGCATGGGAAACCTCCCTCTCGCCTCCCCTGCCTGAATGCAAATTCAGAGAAAGGCCAGCGTCCAGGGCCTGATCTCCATTATTTCTAAGAGAACCCCTCAGAAGTGTTTTTTCACCAGAACGGGCCTTGCCAGAGAGATTGGCCGAAGCAATAGCCAGTTGGGAAGCGCCGCCTTCAAGCGGAATAACGTGGACAGGCATGCCTTTTTTTCCCAGTCCCTTAGCAACCTCATTCGCCGAGCCTGAGGTTTCATTTCCATCACTCGCCAGCACCAAAGCGCCCCAACCGCCCTGCTGGGTCAACCGTCTTTTCGCAGCAGCCAGGACCCGGGCCAGGTTTGTCCCATCGCCGCTGGCAAAATCGTCCCGAGTGAGATTGTCCATAAGCACGTCGAACTGATCCAATGACGCGGATCGAACGGCCGACGCCGTTCTGTCTTGAAATGTAAGGATGCCAACAGTCCCATTTTCAGCATATTCTTCAGGCATGGCGGCAATGCCGGACGCCACCCGTCGGCTAATCTCTCGTTTCACTGCAGGCCATCCCATCTCAGATCTCATGATGCTGTCGGAAACATCCAGAAGCACTTCGAGATGGAAGGTGTTTTTTTTGTGACTCTTAATAAGAACGGGGTTCCCCACGGCGACAGCAAGCAAAAGCAAGGCAGAACCAGACAAAATGCCTGTAGCCAGCCTCGTTGACCTTTTTGAGCCGTAAAGTCGCCATCCACTCGCGCTAGAATTATCTCCCATAACCAGGCCGGCCAAAAGCGCCACAGCCCCAATAAAGGCGATGATTACGACAGGAATGTGCAGAGAGTGTAGGGGTTCAAATTGCCAGATCATGAGCAGGATTTTCCTAAGAGAATCATGAAGCGCGACGCACCCTTCACTCTAGCGAGAAAGCCCGGCGGGGGCAAGCTGCAATGCTTAATAATCGAAACGAAGCTGAAGAAAATACTGCCTTCCATTCTGCTGAATGCCCGAAGGAAGACTCAGGTGCTCATAACCGCCCGGCAACTTGTAACTCTCATTAAATGCGTTCTTTATCAACAAACTCAAGTTCAAGTGATTTCCCAGGTTCGCCTCAAACCGGGCATCCATCAAAGCGTAGCTGCCAGTTTTGGATTGGTATAGGGTGTTGCGATCAGACTCGTAAATACCTGAAAGAGAGAAGTTAAAGTCTGAACCAAAAGGAACTTTGACGCCGGCCTTGACAATGCGATGGGGACTATTGGTGATGTGAACACCAAATTCCTCGGCGTGTTGATTCGCCAGACTGAAATAGCCTGAAAGATTTCTATTCGCATTTCGGTACTGAAGGCCCGCTTCAAAACCATGGGCTTCAATCACTTCCCGGTTTACGAAAGTAGCTTCGGCCTCAAGGCCCGGCCCAACCTCAATCAGATTGTCCATATCGTATTTATAGATGGAAGCCGTTCCGTACAGTCCTTTTAACAACTGATACTCCCAAACCAGTTCCCAAACATTAATCCTCTCCGCCTTCAATTGCTGGTTCACCTCGTGAAGCCCAAGTAGCTCGTAAAAGGTCTCATAGACATTAGGAGAGCGAAAAGCCTCGCCATACAAGAGTTTAAGAGAGTGGTCCACGCCGAGGTGACGAATAAGCGCCAGTCTGGGAGACAAGGGATTTTCATCATCTTCCAGCTTGCTGTTTTCGTGAAATTGCTTGTCAAATCTCAAGCCGACGGTCATGGAAAAATTGTGAGTAAAGGCATATTCATCTTGAACAAAAAAGGAGAGGCGTTCGTAGGGGAAGTCCCCATCGAAGTAAGTGACTTGTGAATCAAACGACCGATTGTGGGCTTCCAGGTGTTTCTCGTATTCAATCCCTGTCACCAGCCGATTTCCATTGCTTGCGTCCCATTGCCATTTCACCTCAAAACTGAGCCATTGACCGGTTGACCTGTTGGTAAAGGTGTCTTCATACTCC
>JBNKOV010000783.1:0-3086 GCA_050294955.1 Holophagae bacterium | reverse complement strand
GAACCCAAGAAGCGGTGGACGCTTTTCTTGAGAACAATCCCAAACTAGGCGCGGAGATGGATGAGGTATTGGCGCAGCGCACCCGCTTTTTAACGGTGGTTGCCGAGGATCTCTACCAGCCCCATAATGGCGCCGCGGTTATTCGAGCGTGTGAGTGTTTTGGGGTGCAGGATTTGCATGTGATTCCTCGGACCAATCCGTTTCTGATAAGTGAGGAGGTGGTTTCCGGCGCCTCGAAATGGGTTGATGTTCACGGTATTGGCGAGCCCGATCCCAGCAATACAGTAAAGATCCTTACTTCCTTGAAGGAGAAGGGTTATAAAATTGGGGCCACCACTTTGCGCGAGGGCTGCATTCCCATAGCTCAGGTTCCGGTGGAAGAGAAGCTGGCCTTGTGTTTTGGCGCTGAAGAGCGTGGTTTAAGTGAAGAGGCTCACGAGCTTGCTGATTTCTATGTGAGAATACCCATGTACGGGTTTACCCAGAGTTTTAATATCTCGGTTAGCGCTGCTATATGTTTGTTCGACTACACAGTGAGGCTTCGAGCCTCCAGCGCTCCTTGGAGGCTTACCGAACAGGAAAGAGCCGAGTTAAAGCAATCCTGGCTGCTCAAAATGATTTAATTCAGGATTTCTTGCTTATTTATATGCTGCTCGGTTAATCTCCTGCGCTTAAAATGCGTACACCTATAACAGGGGTCTTTGCGTTACAATAATGGCCTGTGCGATTGATTTCCGGAGTGGTCCCATGAAATGCGTTTGTCTTACATTGATATTGGCTTTTGCCTTGCAGCCCGCCTGTGCGGAGGAACTCCTGCCAAAAGGCGAGATTATTCAGAAGGTGCAATGTCGAAACAACCCTGAGAAGAGCTATGGCTTGTATCTTCCTTCCCAATTCAGCCCAGATAGGAGTTGGCCATTATTGCTCTTATTCGATCCCAGGGGCAGGGGCGCGTTCCCGTTGAGGTTCTTTAAAAAAGCTGCTGAGGAATATGGCTTTATCCTTGCCTGCACCTACGATACCGCCAATTACACTCCTTGGGACGAGAACAGGGTGGGCATTGAGGCTATGTGGAACGATATATTACAGCGATTTCCCATTGAGCCCAAGCGCATGTATGTAGGCGGCATGTCGGGCGGGGCGAGATTGGCCAGCAGGGTGGCGTTTACCACTGGTCAAGTTCAGGGATTGATCGCTTGCGCCGCTGGTTTCTGGGTTCAGACTACTCAAACGCTTCCACCCGAATTTGAGGTTGTGAGCACCGTCGGCACCGAAGATTTCAACTTTTTGGAACTGGTGGACTTGGAAAACGATTTGAACATGTTGAAGGTTCCCAATAGGCGAGTTGTATTTCACGGTCCCCATTGGTGGCCCGATGAAGATATTATTTTGGAGGCATTTGGGTATCTTCAGATTCGAGCCTATCGCAAGGGATTGGTTGGGTTGGAGGCGGTTCGCGTTGCGGATCAGGTAAAGCATCGGGCTGCACAAGCCGAGGTTCTGGCTAAAGCGGATGATCTCTACCACGCCGTTCTGAGGTATTCAGGAATTGTATCAGATTTTAACGATTTGATCGATTTGAGCCGTGAAAAGGCCCGGCTCAAGGAGTTGATGGATTCCAAGGACTACAAAACCCAGGCGCGAAATCAGAAAAAGGCCGAGAAAAAGGAAGATGGTTGGCGAAGAGATTTTCTTTCGCGATTGAAGCACGGCGAAGACCTTGCGCCTCGCGACCCTATTGCAACCCGCAAGGAATTGAACTGGTGGAAGCGAGAGCTGGGCTCTCTCACAAAGAGGATGAAGGATTCCAAAAATCCCAGGGAACGCTCCGCCGCGACCCGCATCTTTTCCATGGTCTGGGCTAATATTTATGAAAGCTCTATCTACCTTTTGCGTCAAAAGGAGCTGGAAAAGGCCATCTTTACCAATGGTCTGGCCGAGATGATGAAGCCAGAGCATTTTATTCCCCCCTTCAATCTAGCGTGCGCATATGCCCTGGCCGGAGACCCGGATAAGGCCTTTGAAGCCTTGGATCGTTGCGTTGCCAACCGATTTCCGGGCGCTCATGATAAGCTGACCAGTGAACCCATGCTTGACAGCCTGAAAAATGATCCCAGGTTTAAAGCAGCGTTAGAGAAATTGCCGCCCAAAAAATGAATGGGGCGGGCGAGCTGGCTTTCGAGCTCTCCCGCCTCTTTCAATCCGTGAAAATGGATGATTCCATGGTGGAAATCACGAAACCCGGGTTCGATTATGATTTTTGTTGTAGAAAATTTGAGTCTGTTGATGTAAGATTATTTGAGTAAGAAAAATTTAGTGGAGGTGGGACTATGCAACTAGAACAGTTCACCATCAAAGCGCAGGAGGCCCTTCAAAGCGCCTTCCAGCTTGCTCAAGACGCACAACATCCCGAGGTGATAATCGAACACCTCGCCCTTTCACTTATCACACAAAAAGACGGCGCCGTTAGGCCTGTATTGCTCAAAGTTGGCGTGCCCATCGACGATCTGGAACGCCAGATTCTACAGTACTTGGAACGTCAGGCAAAGGTGACAGGAGACCGAGGCGAACCTCGCATGAGCAGCGCCCTTTCTCGACTGCTGCGCGATTCCCAAAAAGCTGCAGATAGCATGAAAGACGCCTACACCTCTACCGAGCACATCCTGCTGGCCATCCTCAGGGAAAAGCACAACGCCATGGCCAGGTGGTTGGAGGAAAAAGGTGTTGGGGAACAGTCCCTGCTTCTTGGTTTGAAAGGCGTTAGAGGCAACGCTGGGGTTACCGACCAAAATGCAGAAGACAAATATCAGGCTCTGGAGAAATACACCACAGACCTGACAGCCATGGCGAGAACCAACAAGATGGATCCCATTATTGGAAGGGAAGAGGAAATCCGTCGGGTTGTTCAGGTTCTGTCGCGAAAAACCAAAAACAATCCATTGCTCATAGGCGAGCCAGGCGTGGGTAAAACAGCCATTGCCGAGGGGCTGGCCCAGAGGATTGTGGAAGGAGACGTGCCAGAAGGTTTAAAGAACAAACGCGTTCTCACGATGGACCTGGGATCCATGATCGCAGGGGCCAAGTTT
>JBNKOV010000782.1:0-3090 GCA_050294955.1 Holophagae bacterium | reverse complement strand
ATACCAACCATCGGCTATCACAAATTGTTCTGCTCGCTGCCAACGCGTCCATGTTGGCGGGCAATTTGGATCTTGCCCTGTTATATGCAAACGAATTGGTGAAGCTTACCACCAGCGGAAGCTTCAATAGCTCTACTGCTAATGCATATAATTGGAGGGCCAGAATCCTGGCCGATATGGGAAAAAGAGACCTGGCTTTGGCTGACCTTGCATTGGCGAAGAAAGTTGCGATTGAAGATGCGGACATCAAAGAACTCTTAGATGCAAAGCGCTTAACCGTTGAAGCCAAGATTGCAGTGGAACCAGGTGAAGCGGCCAGGATTGCTGAAAAAGCTTTGGATATGTTAAAGAGCTTGAACCACCATACAAACCGACCAGCAATCCAAGCATCGATGGCGCGTTCTTTGCTTAATGCTAATGATGAGAATGCCTTAATAGCGTTAATAGATGCGGTGGATCTTTATGAATCCAACAGGCAAGCGCTCGACCAAGACAGTCGTACCCGGTTCTTTGAGAAATACGAAGAGTTATATCCTCTAATCACTGCGCTTCAGCTTCGCGAGAACAATCATGTTGAAGCATTTAATTGGAGCGAGCGCATGCGCGCCCGAAGCCTATATGATCATGTCTCTGGAAATCAGAACCCACTGCCTAAAAGTTTAGGTGAGATCCAAGACCTTATTCCCAGCGGCACAGTTCTGGTTTCTTTCCTGAACCTGGATAACCAATGGCTCGTGTTTCTGGCAGGGTCTCAGTATTTTAAAACAATCTCCCTGGATGATTGCGACCCACAGCAATTGCCAGGGCTGGTCACCCGGTTCAAATCAGGATTCAAGGATCAGTTCCTCGAAGATGTTGAAGCCAGCCGGACCCTTTTTAATCAACTCATCAAGCCGATGGAAGCCCAGCTCTCTCAATTTAACGCCATCGTTTTCATAGAGGATGGCGTGTTGAAAGGTCTGCCATGGGCAGCCATGCTAAACGGAGACCAATATCTTGTTGAACAGTATTCCCTTGCAACAGCGCCCAGCGCAAATATTTACATTCAAGGAAGCCAACGCAACCCTGTTGAGTACGACTATTCCCTGGCCATTGGCGCGCCCGATTATGACAAATCGAAATGGCCAGATCTTCCCAAATTAGAAGGCGCCCGAGCAGAAGCCCACGCCATAGAACAAGCATACGCTGATTCAGGATTGAACACCCAGATCGCTCTGGATGCGGAAGCAAACCAAAAATGGCTTGAAATGGCCCTACGCCAATCCCAGTTGGTGCAATTCAGCGGACATGCTCTCTCGTCCAAGGACAAATATGCAAAAGGCGGATTGTTGATGGATTCCACGAACAGTGAGGACGGGCTTTTGGAGGGCCGTATCATTGAAGGATTTTCTATAAAGTCGGAGCTTGTTATTTTATCGGCCTGTAACACCGGGGTTGGTTACACATTGGGTCGAGAGGGACAGGCCTCAATCGCCCGCCCATTCCTGATCGGAGGAGCGCCCTGTGTCGTTGCTGGACTATGGGCGGTTAATGATCAGGCTACACAAGATTTAATGATCCAATTTCATCAATACCTATTAAAGGGATTGCCGCCTGACACGGCATTGTCCCACGCGCAACGAAACCTGATAGACCGAGGATCTCCAGCAGACCATTGGGCTGCTTTCACGGTAGTCGGTTTCGGGCGCCCCATCGCCCAATAAACTGAGATCGCACAATACGAAGGAGGTACTATGGCTTTTACGCTAAAAGTCTATGTCACAGGTCTGTGCATTTTCACACCTGTGAGAGATGAACACAACGAAATCGAGGAAGTGAAAATTCTGTTTGCCAATGCAAGGGATGAAAATCGGATAAATGCAGTCACAGGTGACACACTGATTAAACCCCACCGGCCCCTGGTCCAATATGAAGTTCGCAACAGGGTTTCGGATTCGCCAAATTACCCATTGTTCCAAGACTCTCAGGGACTACTGAACGGCATGTGGTTCTTTGATGATTGTGACCTGGAAATTCTGGGGAGCGATGATCCGTTGGTCATGAAAACAGCACGATTGGATAACCCAGTAAATGACGGGAAAAAATTTCCCACGGTCGCGGATAGGGAAGACTTTTATTGGGTAGCCCCCATGCGTGATGCAAACGGAAATCTCACCCAAGCTAAACCGGGATTGATTGCTAATTCTGTAAAAGATCCCGATGGCGATCTGGCCGCCCGAATGATCGTGAAAGGCGGCAACCTGAAACCTGCCGCCTTTAGCGCCAACCCATTAACTCGAGAATTCCTGACCTTCGATCTGGGAGTTCAACAGGCCATGGCCACTATGGTCTTAATTGAAATGGAGGTCACTGGACCCAGTGTAACATTACGAGCAAAATCTAATGGCTCCAATAACTCTGACAAGTTTAGCACTTTGGAATTAAAGCCCTATCCCCAACAAACCAAAGCAGATGAAAATGGGTTATTGGAAATTTTTATTTTGAACCGAGAGGTGGACGAAGTGCATGGTCAAATCCCGCCTATTGGGGCTCTTCACGAGGGACCCATCAGACACGCTCAAGAATTCCTATTTTTGGAGAAGATGTTGACATCCTCCCCCAAACGGAACGTGGATAATCCCATCATGGAAAGACCTGAGGATGTCGATGTTGAATTCCAAAAATTTGATGGGTGCAAAAATGCAGCCATGAATAGGATTTATTTCCCTGGGCAGGGCGGGGAAGGTGGAACTATGGGTGGCGTTTGTCACCCAGCAACAGCCAGTGGAAAATAAAGGAGGCTGACCATGGCGACAAAGGAAAGAATTCCCGACCTTGTAAAAATATACAACAAGCTGGTTTCGATATACATTGATGGTCCCTTGAATTCGGGCAATTCGGACGACCCCCTGGACTTTCTCCGAGTAGCTGGCATTTACGGGTTTGATGTAGGGCTTAATGTTCACGAAACAGGCAAGCAGTTCCGAACGGGCAATGCCGAATTTGCAATCCGCATTCATGTACGGGGGAAAAAGCCGAAAGACGTAATGACAAATGAACAAGCACTTTATGACCGGCTAAAGGGTGCAGGAACTCCGGTGACGATTAAAG
>JBNKOV010000781.1:0-3092 GCA_050294955.1 Holophagae bacterium | reverse complement strand
GAGGCCGGACCTGTATTTTACAAGTCCGGCCTGAAGAGGGGGTTACTGGAATGCGACTCATGAGCGCGGCTTGGAGTTGCAGCGACCGTGCCTGGAATCTTCCGGTAATGGGATTTCTGAAGGTTAGCGTCTTTTGCCTTTGTTCCATCGTCTGCGGGATATCTCGCCATCTTCAAGAACGCCGTTCTGATCGGCGTCCAGTTCTTGGAAAAAGAACTGCAAGTCTTCCACATCCACCACGCCATTCTCATTCTGATCCGCGATGGGCGGCGTTCTTTTCCCATGTTTGCTGGCCATTTGTCGAGCAATATTGGGTTTGTTTATCGAGCCGAGGGTTGAGAAATCAATGGCGCCATTTTCATTTGTCTCAAGGCTTTCAATAAAGGTGGTCCATTCCTCTTGAGTTACCGCGCCAGAAGAGTCTGTGTCGGCGTAAATGGCCAAGGCGCCGCCTATGTGAGCCTGCATGCGCTTATGGCGGGTGGCCATGCGCGTTTCGTGAAGGGCTTGAACTTCATCTTCGGAAATAACACCGTCGCCGTTGCTGTCCATTTCCTCGAAATGGGTCTTAAAGTACTCGGTGAATTCCTCAAAGGAAACAAGGCCGTTTCCGTCGGCGTCATGCTTCTCGATAAAGGAGGTTCGCTCCCCCTTTCCATGGCCGTGAGAGCCTCCGGCCAGCGCCATTCCCCATGTTGCCAAAACCAGGCTGATTACTGCTAAATATTTCATGTCGCACTCCTTAACTTAATGTATTCTGTTTGGAATCGGCTGAGCCGTCCGCTTGACACTCTTCAATTTAACGCCTTTCTAAAATGAAGTGGTTAAGCGGCAGTTAAGTAGTTATTAAGGATGTAAAATCCATCGGAAAACATATCATGTCTTCCTCCAATGATGATAGATTAGAGATAAGAGATGGGGGTTGCGGATATGCACGTAAAATTAACCATAGCGCTTATTCCCATGCTGCTGTTTTTGGGTTGGCTTCAGTATGTCATGGTGGGCAAGGTGAGCCGGGCCGAAGCAGAGCGGACCAGGGCCGGTCTTAAAACGGCGGTCACCCGCTTCTCTCACAGCTTTGATCGTGAACTCATTCACACCTGGATGAGTTTTGCCAAACGGGCCTCTGACCCTGCGGGAAGCGGGGGCGCTCAAGTCCTCGGGATGTGGGCGGACTGGAAGGACGATGCCGAGTTTCCCGGGTTGATCCGCGACATCTACAGAATAGACAAGGCGCAGGGTTTTTCTATCCGCAGGTTGAATCCGGAAGACGGGGAATATGAGGACGTGGATTGGCCTGATTCCCTCGCGGCGTTTCGTGATGAGGTCACCCTTAAAGGTCGATCCTTTGAGGATATGGTGAGAGGTCA
Source organism: Holophagae bacterium (assembly GCA_050294955.1). Classification (GTDB taxonomy): domain Bacteria; phylum Acidobacteriota; class Holophagae; order Acanthopleuribacterales; family Acanthopleuribacteraceae; genus JBNKOV01. The sequence goes on along the minus strand of JBNKOV010000781.1, from coordinate 1,722 downwards.
AATGGCAATTCCCGAAGGGCCTGCGCTTCTGGTTCCCATCCTCCAGGGGCGGATTCGACAGGGGCCGGAATCGGCATTGGCTCTGGTCCTTGATACAGACTATCTCAAGCAGGTATGGCTTCCGGAGCTAACGGCGAGACATGTCAATCCAGAAGGGCGAGACGATTTTGTGGTGTCTATTCGGGCCTCGGGCGATCCAAAACCCCTGTTTTACCGGTCTGCGGAGGTTTCATCGAGAGGGGCCAGGGAGACTGTTGATGAATCGGCCACCCTTTTTGATTTGCATCGTTTGCTTACATCCGACACGCCCAAGCGGTTGGGTTTGCCCAGGAGCTGGGGACGCCACGTCAAATCACAGATTCAGAAGCGTCGTCCGCCCATGGGTGAGCATCAGTTATGGACCTTGGAAGCCTCCCATCGGGCGGGTTCTCTGGAAGCCTATCTCAAGTTGAATCGCAGACAGAATTTGGCGGTTAATTTTATTGTGCTCGCTATCCTCGCCGCCAGTGTGGGTTTGCTGGTTCGTTCCACTAACAGGGAGCGGCGGCTTGCCCATCAACAGATTTCCTTTGTCGCAGGTGTTTCTCACGAGCTATTAACGCCCCTCGCCGCCATTCGCTCTGCTGGCCAGAATCTCTCCGATGGGGTGGTGGTGGGCGAAGATCGGGTCCGCCGGTACGGGACCATGATCGAGAAGGAAGGCGGGCGTCTGGCCGATCTGGTGGAAAAGGTGCTGGCCTTTGCGGGCATGCAATCGGAGCGGGACACCTATCGAATGGAGCATCTCTCTCTGCCTCAGGTCTTGGACGAGGTGTTAAACGATCATCAGGTTGTCTTGCAGGAGGCGGGCTTTGAGGTTGAGCTGAATGTTCCAAAAAACCTGCCGCCCATCTTCGCTGATAAAAGCGCTTTAAAAAAGGTGATCGGCAACCTGTTGGGCAATGGGGTGAAATACGCCTTTCGCGATCCGCGTTTGTTCATTCGCGCCCGCGCTGAAGGGGAGAACGTGGTTTTGGAAATTGAAGATCGCGGCCCTGGCATTGACCCTCAAGATCTCCCCCATATCTTCGAACCCTTTTACCGGGGCAAGGGCGTTCGGGACGCTCAGATCAAGGGCAGTGGTTTGGGGTTGTGTCTGGTGCATAACATGGTGGCGGCCCACGGCGGAAAAACAGAGGTTGTTCCCGGTTCTGAAGGGGGTTGTGTTTTCAGAACCACGTGGCCTCAAGCAAATGGAGCGCAAGCCACGAGGGTTGTGGCCCATAAAAAATCAAATTATCGGGTAGGCTGATGAAAAAGACTATTTTACTGGTAGAGGACGAGGCCTCGCTGAGGCTGACGCTTTCCGACCGTCTCGTGTCGGAGGGATATGAGGTTACCGAGACAGACAACGGCGATCATGCCCTTGCGACGGCGGGCAATGGTCAATTCGACCTGATCATTCTGGATGTCATGTTGCCGGGAAAAAACGGGTTTGACGTGTGTCGGGATCTTCGTCAGATGTCCGTTCAAACCCCTATCCTCATGCTCACGGCCCGGCGTGAAGTTGTGGACCGGGTTGTTGGCCTCAAGCTTGGCGCAGACGATTACCTCACAAAGCCCTTCGATATGATGGAGTTGACCGCCAGGGTAGAGGCCTTGCTCCGTCGGGCGGGAACGCCCATTTCCGCATCGACAGGGGCTTATACATTTGGCGAGGTTCGGGTGGATTTTGCCCGATCC
>JBNKOV010000780.1:0-3102 GCA_050294955.1 Holophagae bacterium | reverse complement strand
ATATGTAGCAACGGGCTGATCTTCGGTTCCGAGGATCGCGGGTTCAACCCCCGTCATATCTCACTATTTGTAGCTCATTTGGTAGAGCATCAGATTTTTAATCTGAGTGTAATGGGTTCGATTCCCATCAAATAACACTGTGTTTGAAACACATACTCAATTTTTTGTAGAACGGAGGTAGTTGTCGAAATTCCATTAGCCCAGTCTGGAAAAGGCCTTCCCGGGTGGCCTGATTCGGCAAGGGGCGCCGCAGATGACGCTTTGAAGCGACATGGATACCGCCTTTTTCTCTAAGCGCCAAAGGTGGTGGAAGACAGGATGACCCCCTAAGGCTGCCCGGTCAACCATCACCCAAGCGCGAACTGAAAGAGACTGAAATGCGCTCCGCAGAAGAAGCGGGATGGTGTTTCCTCAACGCCTTCGTTCTACATACCACAAAACAGTCGGGTTTCCGAATGGGACATGTGCGTGTCCCACTCGATAGCCTGACTGATAAAGAAAACCCAGGGAGGTTAAGACCATGTTTATCATGAAAAAGCAACATATTAAAAAACACGACATTGGACTATGGTTCCGCAATGGCGACCTGCTCAAAATATTGCAGCCGGGCGATCATTGGATTCGCAAATCGAAGCGCGATGCCGTGGAAGTCTACAATCGATTGGAGGTTGCTTTTCAACACCCCATGCTGGAGGCTCTGGTTCAAGAGCCTATGTTGAATGAGCACCTTGAAGTGATTGAACTCCAGAGCCATGAACGCGCATTGGTCTGGGTGGGCGGTTGCTTGAAGGACATTCTGCCTTCCGGGGTTTTCGCCTTTTGGAAAACCTCAAAATCGCTTAAAATTGAGACTTATGACCTGAACGACTTCGAGTTCAAGCATCAAAAGCAGGCGGCCGTTATGGCTCACCCGAACTTTCGACGGTTCCTGGTGGAAATTCGGGTTCCAAGCCACGCCAGCGGCCTGATGTTTTTCAATGAAGCGTTTCAGGGCGTCATGGAGCCCGGCTCCTACATGTTCTGGAAGGAAGCGGGTTTGTGCAACGTTCGTCTGGTCGATAAGCGGGAAATCTCGTTTGACGTTAGCGGTCAGGAAATCATGACGTCTGATAAAGTGACCCTGCGATTGAATCTGGTGGTGACCTACCAGGTTCAAGACCCAAAGTTGGCGATGCTTGAGGTGGAGAACTTCACCCAAGCCATCTACAAAGAAGCCCAGCTCATGCTGCGGGCGGCTGTGGGCACGCGAACCCTGGATTCGCTGCTTGCAGACAAGGAGGCAATTGGCGGAGAAATTCGCGGCCCACTTTCCGAGCGTTGCGCTAAATTTGGCGTAACCATTCGCAGCGTAGGCGTTCGAGACATCATCCTGCCCGGAGAAATGAAGCATCTCCTGAACCAGGTTACAGAGGCCCAAAAAGCCGCTGAAGCCAACCTGATCAAGAGACGTGAGGAAACAGCGGCTGCTCGCAGTCAGGCCAACACCGCGCGTCTCATGGCGGAAAACCCTCAACTCATCCGAATGAAGGAGCTTGAAACCATGCAAGAGATCATGTCTGGCGCAAAGCTCACCTTCTTTTTGGGTAGCGGGGATATGAAATCCCAGCTGAAAGACTTGTTCTTCACCCGACAGGAAGATCGAACGGATCGATCCTGATCGCGTTTCACCTCAAAGCGTCGGCCCCTGAAGGGGTCGGCGCTCTTTTTGGCTTCCACCACGGGAACCCGAACCCTTCATTTCCAAAAAAACGCCAATCATTTCACACCCGCCCGATTCTTTTAGTATAATGAATGCATAGGCTCATGGTTCGTCCGACAGTAATTAAAATACAGAAAGTTGGGAGACATCGTGGTTTTTAAATTGAGGATTCATCTGTGGTCAGCACTCCTGCTCTGGGGTATAACCGGTTATTGCTCCATGGCTTCCGCCCAAAGCAAGGTCTCCATCGCAGACCCCGAGAACGGGGCCTACGTGTCGGGTGTTTACGAAATTGTTCTGCAGAAAACCGGAGACGCGGAGGTCCTTAAAACCGCCTTTTTTGTTGATGATCGAAGAGTCTTTATCGGCGAAGGTTGGGTGGAACGGTTCATGGTCGATTTTGGCGAGAATATTGAACGCCACGAACTCTACGCCATCGTGGAGTTTGACAAAGGAGAGCGTATTCGCTCTGAAGACACCGTTACGAAACGACTGAGGGTCGATTTTTCCTATTCTTCCAAACTCATTCTCTTAAGCGTTGTAGTGAAGTCCCGTAACGACAAGGTTCTGGCTGACCTCCCTAAGTCCAAATTCACGGTTATGGAAAACGGCGAATCATTAAACATCGAAAGTTTCTACAGAGAAGAGGTTCCCCTCGATCTAGCCCTGCTGCTGGACTGCTCCTCCTCCCTTACCGGAGAAGGCATTGTCAATCTCAGAAATGCGGCGACCAAATTTGTGAGCAATTTAACCCCAGCAGACAGGCTCGCCCTTTATGAATTTAAAAAGGAAGCCAAAAAACTGGTGGACTTTTCCACGGACCACAAAGCGCACCACCGAAAAATAGGTGAGATGACCGCAGGCGGCATGACCGCCCTGTTTGATTGTCTTTTCATGGGACTGAGAGACCTTGAACACCGACCTCGGGGAAAAAAGGTGCTCATCCTCTTTACTGACGGCCAGGACAATACCTACAAAGCTAAAGAAAAGGCTCGCATGATTCGAGAGGCCATCGCCACTGCGCAAAATAAAGAAATCGTGATTTTCACCATTGGTCTGGGCGATACGGTAAACCGGGACATGCTCCGTAAAATGGCAGAGGAAACCGGCGGGCTTTCTTATTTCGTGAACGACAGCCGTAAGCTGCCCAAAAATTTTGCCAGCCTCATTTTAGATTTGAGAAATCAATACATGCTGGGCGTTACGCCCAAGGCCTCTGGCTCAGGGTTTCGATCTCTGGAAGTTGAAGTCAGCAAACGGGGCGCACAGGTATTTTGCCGGAAAGGGTACACGGTTGAATGAAGTCAACTGAGGCGTTCGATTTACAGACGTGGCGAAATTTGCCGTTGGACAAGATCAGACTGCCCGGAATGGGGCCTCGAACTCTTGAAAAATTAAAAGAG
>JBNKOV010000779.1:0-3106 GCA_050294955.1 Holophagae bacterium | reverse complement strand
GATGTTGGCGGGAAACGGCACAACGGCCTGATAAATGGTTGGCGTGACCACCGTTTCCGTGGGACCATACCCGTTGATCACAGGCACATGAGGAAACGCTTTGGTCCACCGGGCCAGCGGCCCTGCCAACATGGCCTCGCCCGCTGCAGTTACCAGGGTTACATGCTCCGGAATGGAGCCCTGTTTCACGGCTTCATCCGCCCATAAATGCCAGTAGGCCGTGGGCAGACTGACCACATTGATCTTCATTTCGGCCAGAGCCTTGGAAAAATCGGCGGGAGCCCAGATGTCGTGACGCAGAACCAGAGTAGCGCCACAGGCCAGGGTCGCCATAATCTGCTCCATGGAAACATCGAAACTAAGAGCCGCAAATTGGAGAAGTCGCACGCCAGATTCCAACCCGTAGGAAGGCGCCGCAGACAGCATATGGTCCAGCGCAGCTTCGTGGTTTACGCCTACGCCTTTGGGCTTTCCAGTAGAGCCGGAGGTGTAGATGACGTATGCCAGATTATCCCCGCAAACAAGGGTGGGCAGGTTTTGGGAGGAACAATTCTCAATAGCCTCGGATTCTCGCTCCATGACAACGACGCGGCCATGGAATTCGGGCAGGTTCGCTTCATACTGGGAAACCGTAAGGATCACGCCCATACTCGGGCTCTCAACCAACATGGCGAGCCGTTCCAAGGGCAATTCAGGGTCCAGGGGGACATACACGCCGCCCGCCTTCATAATGGCGAGGAACGCCACCATCATGGGCAAGGAACGATCCTGGAAATTTCCAACCTGGACTTCCGGCCCAACGCCCTGCTTCCTCAAAAAGGCCGCCAGTTTATTGGCTGCTCTATTGAGCTGTTCATAGGTCATCTGTTGATCGCGATAGACCAGCGCAAGGTTGTCTGGCGTTTCTTGAACCACAGCTTCAAAGCATTGGGCAAACCCAGAATATTGAGGATGCGCCTCTCGGTTCTGGTTCCAGGAAATCATCAACTCGCGCCACTCGTGCGCATCCAAAAACCGGGTTTCCCAAACTGAGGCCTGAGGATCAGAAATGAGATTTTCCAAAAGATTGCAAAAATGGCCCGCCATCCGTTGAATGCTATCCGGGTTGAACAGATCGGTGTTGTAATTCAAGCCGCCGGTCATGGAATCCGGACTTTCTGTCACGCTGAGAGCCAGATCGAAATGGGCCTGATTCACATTGAGGGCCAGCGGCGACACAGAGATGCTGGAAAAAGTGCTCGCTGCATCCTGTGCTTTGTTGTATATGAACATGGCCTGAAAGAGCGCGTTGCGGCTGAGATCTCGTTCGGTCTGAACCTCTTCCACCAATCGATCGAAAGGTAGATCGCCGTGTTCGTAAGCTTCTAAAAGATTCGCCCTGACCTGATCCACCAACGCTTGGAACCCAGGTTTTCCGCCCAATCGAAGTCTCAGCACCAGGGTGTTGATGAAAAAGCCAATTAAAGGCTCTAATTCCTTTCGGTTGCGGCCAGCTTCAGGGGTTCCCACAACGATGTCGTCTTGCCCGGAATACCGGGCAAGAAGTATGTTAAAAGCCGTGAGCATCACCATAAAAGGGGTGGCGCCAATCTGTTGACTGAATGCCATCACCTCGTTTGAAAGCTGGGGTTTGATGGAAAAGCGGATCATGCCCCCTGAGTGGGTTTGAACTTTGGGCCGGAACCGATCCGTGGGCAATTCCAAAACTGGAGCGTCCTCCAATTGGCTGCGCCAATAGGAGATTAAAGCCGCCATCCGTTCCTGGTCAAGCTGGTCTTGCTGCCAGAGGGCGTAATGAGCGTAGGAGACGGGCAGAGGCTCCAATTGAGGCGTTTGACCTTGGAGATAGGCTTGATAACAAAGGCCTAGCTCCCTCATAAAGACGCCCATGGACCATCCGTCGGTGATGATGTGGTGCATGTTCACCAACAGCCAATAGTTGGCGTCCGCCAGACGGACCAGGAGGCATTTCATCAAGGGACCGGCTTCCAGGTTAAATGGTTCCAGAGAGAATTGGTCGAAAAGTTTACTGGCCTCCGTTTCGGGTTGATCATGACCGCGTAAATCTTCACGGCGTAGGGCCAGCCGCCCCTGTTCAGCAATGATTTGGACGGGTTGGCCACCTGACGCCGCGAAGGTGGTCCGTAAGGAGGCCTGTCTTTGAATGAGATGGTTTAACGCAGATTCGAGGGCAGCTTCGTTGAGTTGACCTTTTAGCTGGTAACCAGAAGGCATATTGTAGGCCGTGCTTCCTGGATCGAACTGGTCTATAAACCAGAGTCGCTTTTGGGCAAAGGAAACTGGCGCTGGCCCGCTCAATTCTTGACCTGCGATGGTGTCTTGAACCTGTGGCGAGGTTTGTTCATCCAACACGGCCGCTAGCTGCGCGATGGTGGGATTTTGGAAAATGTCCTTTAAGGATATTTGGACTTTAAGAGCCGATTCCATTCGAGAAACCGCTTGAATGGCCAATAGAGAGTGGCCGCCCAGCCGGAAGAAATTGTCTCGAATGCCTATGGTCTCCAATCCCAAGACTTCGCCCCAAATTGTCGCGATGGCCTGCTGTGTAGGCGTTTCCGGGGCTTGGTAGGTCTCACCCAACTCATTCCTGCCTGGCAGGGGCAAAGCCTTGCTGTCGATCTTACCGGAAGGGGTTAAAGGCAAGGACTTCATAAAAATGAAGACGGAGGGGACCATGTATTCGGGCAGTTTGGATTTGAGAAAACCAGCTAGCGCGTCCCGATCAAGAGTAGGATCAGTGGGCGCAATGAAGGCGTCCAAACGGTTCAAGCCATCTTCTCCCCTTCTCGCCAGAACGGCGGTTTCTCCAACGCCCGGGTGCTGAATGAGGGCTGACTCAATTTCGCCCAATTCAATTCGGAACCCCCGCACCTTGACCTGGTGATCGAGACGGGTGATGTATTCCAGGTTCCCGTCGGGCAAAAGCCTTGTTAAATCACCGGTTTTGTAGAGTCTCGCCCCGGGTTGGGAACTGAAGGGATCTGGAATAAACACGGCCGCCGTGAGGCTCGGGCGGTTGAGATAACCCCGGGCAACAGGTAAGCCGCCAAGGTGCAATTCCCCAGAAACCCCAAAAGGAACCGGA
>JBNKOV010000778.1:0-3107 GCA_050294955.1 Holophagae bacterium | reverse complement strand
TATCGGTCAATCCCTGGTCATGAGCCTGGTGGCGGCGGGCTACGGATTGGGACTGTATGGCCAGTTGAGCATGTGGGGACTTATTGGTCTGGGATTCTTCGTGTTTGTGGCTCTGGCCCTTTTGAGTTCCTGGTGGCTGAAGTGGTTTCATATGGGGCCTTTGGAATGGCTGTGGCGATGCCTCGCGTATTGGCGGATCTTCCCATTCATCAGAAATCCAGGCCATCTGAACCAGTCAGAGCCCTGAGATGGGCGGGGGATGGGTCATTTCCTGAGAAAATACGAAATATCGAGTACAGAATCGTCTAAAATCTAAAGGGGCTGGCGTGGGTTCCACGGGCATCTTCGCCAACTAATTTGTCCCGGTGATGGTGCATGGAAATTCTGTTCTCCTCTATTGACTACAAGGATCCCATTTGGGTCTCTGTCGCCTTTGTTCTCGGGCTGTTGGTGCGAAAGATTGGGCTGCCGCCGCTTGTGGGGTTTTTGTCCGCAGGTTTCCTATTGAACGCCCTTGGCGCTGAAAACAGTCATTTTCTCAATGAGATGGCCGATTTGGGCGTCACTCTTTTACTGTTCACCATCGGGCTCAAGTTGCGCGTGAAGGAATTGGCTCGCGCTGAGGTTTGGGGCGTCACCCTCATTCATACCCTTGGCCTCACCCTGTTTTTCAGCTTATGGCTGTTGCTGTTGAAGGCTTCAGGCCTGCCCCTGTTTTCTGACCTTGATCTCAAAAGCGCTGTGATTATGGCGTTTGCCATGTCCTTTTCAAGCACCGTGTTTGTTGTAAAGGTGCTTGAAGCGCGGGGTGATCTGATCGCCCAGTACGGGCGATTGGCAATTGGCGTGCTCATCGTTCAGGACATTGCGGCGGTGGTTTTTTTGGGGGTTTCCACCAGCAAAATCCCATCGCTTTGGGCTGGCATTCTCATTTTGGCTCTGGTTTTTGGGCGACGCGCATTGCATAAGTTGTTTGATAGTATAGATTACGGCGAGCTTCTGGTGCTGTTTGGCCTGGCCCTCGCCCTTGGCAGCGCCGCCCTTTTTGAGGCCGTGGATCTGAAGGGCGATCTGGGGGCCTTGGTGGTTGGCGTTATGTTGTCCAGCCATCCCAAAACCGAGGAACTCGCCAAAGTGCTTTTTAGCATGAAAGAGCTCTTTCTGATTGGTTTCTTCCTTAGCATTGGCATGACAGGACTTCCAACCCTCGGAACTCTTGGCGTCGCCGCTGTGTTGCTCTTGGGCGTGTTTTTTAAGGGCGGCGCTTTTTTCCTATTGTTCTCCAAGTTTCGGGTGCGTTCCCGAGCCTCATTCTCGGCGTCGGTCGCTCTCAGTAATTTCAGTGAGTTCGGTTTAATTCTAGCCGCCGTGTCCGTTTCCGCAGGCTGGTTGGCCCACGATTGGTTGATTGCCATGGCGCTTCTGGTGGCCAGCTCCTTTGTGGTTTCCTCTATCTTCAACAATCAGACAGACAGCATCTTTCTGCGCTTCAGGAAAAAACTGGACTATTTTCAGGTAGATAAAAGATTGAAAGGGGATGAGAATATCGACCTTTCTGGACGCCAGCTCCTGGTTTGCGGCATGGGCCGCGTCGGCGCGTCGGCCTTTGACCGTCTCACACAGCAGGCTGAATACAAGATCCTGGGTCTGGATTTCGACGAGAATGTGGTGCAGATGCGGAACGGGGAGGGAAGGGAGACCCTGTTTGGCAATTTTAGCAGCCCGGATTTTTGGAGTCGGCTGAATCACGGGCAGTTCGATGTGGCCTGGATCGTACTGTGTTCTCCAAACCTACACACCAATCGCGCCACAGCGGCCCTGGCCAGGAGATGGGGATTTAAAGGCTTCATTAGCGCATCCACCAAATACCCTGAAGAAGAAGAGACCTTGCGTGACGCCGGAGTAGACACCGTATTCAACATCTACGCCGAGGCGGGCGCGGGCCTGGCTCAACATGGCCTGGAACTCTTCTCAAAACGAGGTTGAACACAGGACTGTGGTCGTGTTTTGGAGGCCGTCGAGACGACGATCCTAAAAAAATCATGGTTTTATCCCGAAAAAGCCACCTGGCGCTGGAACACAAGTAAAAGAAGAAAAAACAAGGCCAACATCTTCAAAAACTGCCCGTTTATGCATAAAACTATGTGTTTACGCATGAAACTCGTCGGTTTTAAAAGGAATCGGCTTGATTCGCATGGAAACCCCTATTTTACGCATATTTTGACTCACTTTGCCTTTGGCTCTGGACAAGAATGGCGCCAAAAAAAGCTGTTTTTATAAAAAAGATGGACTAATTCAAGAAAAACAACCTGTTTTCAAAAAAAACAAGGAAAGCAACGTCTTATTGATTTTACACTTTCAAATAAACTCGTGGTTTATGCAATAAACAAAGTGCAATACATTTTATCGGGAGCGCACTATCGATAAAACTTGTGAATCATGCAATAAACTCGTGGTTTATGCAATAACCTTGTGCAATATATTGCATGTCGTGATAGGGCTATTTCAACAAAGGACCCAATTCCAGATCCATGTTCACTGCTGTTTCCATGCGCAGGCCTTTGCTCACCAGAAAACCCGCGTTGCCCTCAATTCGCACGTGCCCGAATTCTCGCAGGGTTTCGATCACTTTATCGAAGGAGCCTTCGAATGAAAGGGGCAAATAAAGGTCTCCAAGCCCATCGGATGGGATTGTGACCGGGATTTTTGGGCGGTATTCGCCTTTCCCCAAAAGCACATCGCCCGTCCAAATCTGGTAGGTGCTGTCCGCTAGGATCAGGGCGTTTTGATTGTAATTACGCAATTCTATTTGAAGGACATAGGACTCTTTTTTTTCCTGGGCCTCCAGGTCCAAATTGAAGATTTCGTCTAACTTGTTACGCGCCAATTTGCCCAGGTAACTCGTATTCGTCTTTTCTACGGGACGGCCATCTGCATGAAATAATTCGACAATATTTATGTCTATCCGTTCCGCCGCTCGTTTTGCCATTAAGTAGGGCGCTATGTTCAAACCAACTAGGCCCAGGAGGCCGGTCCAAAAGAACCATTTCCAAAATTTTTGCATGGTCGCCTCAGGTTTGCTTCAGATTGGGGTTTGGAGGTTTGAT
>JBNKOV010000777.1:0-3125 GCA_050294955.1 Holophagae bacterium | reverse complement strand
AGTTCGTCTAGAATTTCCTCTAAAATATGGGCCGTATCCAAACTGCTGGCAATGATCAGCTCGTAATAAAGATTGGCGTCTTTGGGGTCTCGAGCCAGGCCTTTTCGAGCCCATTCCATGCAAAGGTCATGGTACGAACGTATGTTCAACCCGTAGCAAACCTGGGAAATGAGACCCAGGTCAGATGGTTTTTTATTGAGTTTCCCCAATAGATCTCTAAAATCGTCGTCAAATTGTAATGCATCCATACTGGCTAACCTCGCACCAACCCTAGCACGCTCTTCCGAATAGCGTTCATTTTAACATCATGCCGCCCTAAATTCATGATTTATTTGACCCATTTCACACAATTGGCCGATTTAAGCGAAACAGGACAGGCGCGATGGGCGCTGTCAGCGGAGTTCCGGTCTACTCAAACACGAACTCCAGTTGGGATCGATGTTGCTGGCCTCCTGCAGTCTTGAATTGGGTCATGAAGTTGTAGGTCTTACCGGATTCAAGATCCAGTTCACTCATGTCCACTTTCAGTAATATGTTCATGCTATGACGGTTGCCTCCGCGATAGTCCATGTCGGCGCTTAATGCGCTCGTTGGAATAATGGTCATCTTGCCCGCCGAGTCCATGACAAGGGCCGTGATCTTGGGCGGTGTGTCTTTAACGGAGCCGTCGCCATTCAGCACGTAGAAAAAATCTGCCCGATTCCCCTTGATGATCGGATTGGTTTGGAGGATAAGGTTATGACCGCCAGCAGTAAACGGGTAACTGAAATCCAACTTATCGTTGCGGCGCAACTGCTGGCTCTGATCGGACTCGCGCACCAGCACCCACTTTTCTGAGGAAATGAGGGTCGGTCCGGCCAGATCGTCGTACTTATTTTCAATTTTAATCGGCAAGATGGAGGAGCCCACCTTGCCGTTCCCCAAGTCTCGGGCCACTACCTTCAGTTTGTAGTCGCCCTCTTTCAGAAACAAGGTTGCGAAATATTTCACGCCCGTATCGTTTAGGGTTTCGCGCACCTTCTCCGGCTCTAGTTTGAACCTGAAGTAAGCCCGGTCAAAAAGGTCGCCATCTGCCGCTAAAGCCAGGGTATGGACTTCCAATTCCCTGCTGGGATCCTTGAAACCAAGGAAGTAATCCCCTCGCAGATCCACACTTACCGAAAGTTTGACGAATTTGTCGTTTACGGGTGTTTTGAATACGCTTACCTGCATTGGGATTCCTGAGGCAAGCTGGTCTCTTCCCAGGTATTCCGATATGTGGATCTGTTTTTCCAGAGGGGTCAGCTTGCCAAAATCAGGCTCCACCATGATGCCTTTAGTGGTGTGGATTTTGGCCTTCGGATGGTTGTTGATCTTTATTTTAACCTTGCCCACCTTGCCCTTGTTCAGTTCAACATTGGGATGGAAATTTAAAACGTAATATTGGTTGGTTAGTTGCTCAATCTTGTTCAACGGCTCCGACAGATCGCTATAATGTTGGTATACCTTGCCTCCCGTGTCTATGGAGAACATGTTCAGAGCGTGAATGCCTACCTTGTCTTGGGAGCCATCTCCTGATAAGCTGGTGTCTACAGAGAAGATAACGGTTCCTGAGGACTGCAGGGCCTCGATCAACTCCTGAGCCTCATGTTGAACGCTGGTTACGCCGAACTGATCCGCCGAGACGTTGTAGTGCTGGCCGGACTCAATGAGGGCCTGATTCCTGGTGAACTCCTCAATGGTGGCGCCGGTAATGCTGCGCGTGTCGAACCCGGTGGAAAACCAGACCATGTTTTTTCGGCCTCTAATCAGGCGCAAGCCGTCGGCGAATTTATGAAAGCTTTTGAGGAAGGACGTAACCTCTCGCTGATAGATTTTCTGTTCGGCTTTCCGGGCCATATCGGCCACCTCAGCCATGTGTTCCAGGGCCGCAGCTTCTGCTGCATCCGCCGGATCCGCTGGCGTTTCCGGGTCTTGAGAATCGCCCGCCCGGTTGTTGAGTCCCAGAACTTCCGTGGTAAGGCTGTCCACCCGTGCGCTGAAGAAATAACCCGATGGGCCTTGAACGACGTTTTTAGTTCCCTTTAAACCCAGCCAGTCGATTGCGTCGATGAGATGGTTCTGGTCGGATGTGAAGTTGGTGAGCATCATAATGCCGCTCAATGGGTTAAAGGCAAATACGCCTACGAGATCTGTTGGTTTCAGCTCGGTCTGCACAAAGTTCCTGGCCGAGTCTCTCGCTTCCAACAGGCCCTTTTTTGTGGTGTATCGCAGGTCGAAGAAAAATACAAAGAGCCGACGGGCCTGTTCTGGGATGGGCTTCTCGGGGTCGGCCTCTGTCCAATTGTTGACGGATATTTCGTCTACCGACTCAATGTCCTGGACCTTGCCTTCCAACAGGAGTTTAAAGTCTTCTTTGGTTAAACCGCTGATATGGTTGTCCTCTTTGTCTCTAACATTCACCTGAAGCTGGTATAAGACCACGTCGAATTCTTCAAAATAGGATTGAAAATCCTGGGCCATGAGGCCCGGCGCCAAGAGGATGGAAAGTAGGAAAAGCTTTTTCATAATATACTCCTGTAGAGACCTGTTGGGCGGGCTTCGCCTGTGGCGCGACCTCTGAAATATTCATACAATTTAAAATTGGACATGGTCATCTTCTCCCGTAGGATTTGACCAGAAAAAGCGGCGCGTTGTCTGGCCAGGGCTTCCGTCTGGGTTTGCTTTGTTTATAGGACTCAAGCGCTTCCACCATGGCGGGATCAATGGACCCGGCGCCCTCCTGTCTGGCCAGGGAAATGGCCTTCTGCTGCCATTCCTCCGCCAGATCGTAGCGGCCCAGTTCGGCCTGGGCCATGGCGTAGGTTTCAGCCAGCGCGCTATCCTCACTCTGGTTGAGCAACAAGGTCGCGTGCTTTTCGGCCAGGGCTCCGTCTCGGACAGCGGACTCAGGGCTGGCTGCCAGAACACGTGCAAGCGCCTGATGGAACGCAGGTTGGTTGGGAAAGGTCTTTAGGTCTTCTTCCAAATAACGTCGGGCTTCAGGATAGCGGTGAAGTCGAATGAGCATGAGCGCGCGTCCCAATGGGCCTTCTGGGTCTTCGGGCTGCTGGACCGCCATGTCCTTGTAATAGGCCAAGGCTTTT
>JBNKOV010000776.1:0-3127 GCA_050294955.1 Holophagae bacterium | reverse complement strand
GACCGGGAGTCCTTGCCCGTGCCCGACACCACGCGTGAAACCGTGAAAACCCCCTATGTGGCGCCGGTCACCCAGACCGCGCAAATGGTGGCTTCCATCTGGGCCGATCTCTTGGAAGTAGATCAGGTGGGATTGAACGACAACTTCTTTGATCTGGGCGGTCACTCCCTGTTGGCCACTCAGGTTTTCTCCCGTTTGAGAGACGCCTTCCAAATCAACGCGCCCCTGAAAATTCTTTTCGAAGAACCCGAGTTAGACGCCTTCTCCCGCTGCATTGAGGCGGAACAGCGCCAACAGAAAAGCATGCATATTCCCTCCATGTCGATTACGGCCCGGGAAGGGGACATCCCGCTTTCCTTCGCTCAGCAACGCTTATGGTTTGTGGAACGCATGGCAAGGGGCCAGGTCTCCAAACCCAATTACAATATTTCTTCGGCTATGCGCATTCAGGGACCCCTGTCGCCGCCGGCCCTGGAATGGGCCTGGGGTGAACTGATCAACCGTCACGAAACTCTTCGCACCACCTTCCCAGACCGGGACGGCGTGCCGCGACAGCATATTGCCGACCCACAGACGTTTCCTTTTCCCATACGGGATCTGAGCGGTTCGGATCCTGAAAAGGTCATGGAAGAGGCCATGACGCTTGTCAATGAATTAACCGGTCGAACCTTTAAATTGGAAGAGGACCGCCTCATTCGGGCCATGTTGCTGAAATTGGGGGTTGAGGACCACGTGTTGGTTGTGGTTATGCACCACATCATCTCCGATGGCTGGTCTCTGAGTCTCATGGTTCGTGAATGGACCCAGCTCTACGCCGCCCGGCTCATGGGCCAACCATCACCTCTGACGCCGCTCCCTCTGCAATATGCCGATTTCGCTCATTGGCAGCGGGCCTTGATGGCCAGCGGCGCTTTTGATGTTCAAATGGCGTACTGGCTCAAGCAATTGGAGGACGCGCCTCCTCAGCTAACACTCCCCATGGACCGGCCCAGACCGGCGCTCACCACCTTCCGGGGTGATTTGTTGGGATTCCATGTTGATCGGGAAATCACCCAGGAACTGCATCATTTGGGCAAGGTTGAGACCGCGACCTTATTCATGACCCTGCAAACCGCCTTCGCTCTGTTACTGCAACGGTTTAGCGGTCAGAACGATCTCTGCATGGGAACCCCTGTGGCCAATCGCAATTACAAGGAAATTGAACCGCTTGTCGGTTTCTTTGTGAACACCCTGGTCCTGCGTCATCGTCTTGATCCAAATCGGAGTTTCCTAGAAATTCTGCGTGAGGTGAGACGGGTCAATTTAGATGCGTTTACCCATCATGACGCGCCCTTCGAACAAGTCATTGAAATGATTGTGAAGGATCGGGATCCTAGCCACAATCCGCTAATTCAGGTCATGTTCATCTTGCAGAATACGCCTCCCGCTTCGGCGGATCTGCCTCAAATCAAGATCAGTAACTTGAATTTCGCCCACAAAACCAGCAAATTCGACCTCACCCTATCCATGGTGGAGGGACCCGATGGCGTTCGAGGCGTGTTTGAGTACAATACCGACCTTTTCGATCAGACCACCATCGAAGGGTTCCGCGACCATTTCCTCTTCCTGCTGAACCTTATTTGCAAACAGCCCGAGAAGCCGGTTTGTCAATTGCCAGGAGTTCCAGAAGGGGAAAAAGAAAAAATGCTCACCGAGTGGGGCGTGGCGAGGGCGGACTATCCCAGGGACGGTTCATTGGTGACGGTGTTTGAAGAAACAGCGGCCCGATTTCCCAACAAACATGCGGTTCGATTCGGCCAGGAGGCACTCACCTATGAGGGGTTGAACCGCAGAGCCAATCGCTGGGCTCATCTGCTCATGAAGCAGGGAGTTGGAGCCGAGGTTGGCGTTGCGTTCTGTCTCACCCCGAATTTGGAGTTGCCTGCTTTAATCTTGGGGATTTTGAAAGCGGGAGGCTATGCCATTCCCCTTGAGCCCAAACACCCAAAGGACCGAATGGCGGTGATGGTGGAGGGTTCGAAAATTTTGATCGCCCAGAGGGCTTTGCTGGATCGGGCGCCGGATCATCCCAATCTGCTGGTTATGGAGGATCTGACACCCCAGTTGTTTGAATGCTCCGAAGAAGCCGCTGACGTGACTATTGCCCCCCAACAGCTCGCCATGTTGTTGTTCACCTCAGGTTCTACAGGTCGGCCCAAAGGCGTGGGTATTGCCCATCGAGGTCAATTGCGTCTGATCATGGGAAGCAATATGATGCGTTTTGACGAAGGGGACGTAGTGGCGCAGGTGGGCTCACTAGCCTTTGACATGGCCCATCATGAAATTTGGGGTCCCCTTCTCAACGGGGGCCTCTTGGTGATTCCTCAGGAGCCAGTTTACGAAAGATTACATGAACATCTCGTGAACAACCAGGCCACCAAAGCCATTCTCACCACGCAAATCTTCCATTTACTGGTAAATGAACACATAGACGCCCTGGCCAATCTTAAGGCGTTGGTCGTGGGCGGCGAGGCGCTTTCTCCGGAACATGCTCGCCGCTACCTGGAAACTCACGAGGGGGATCTGGTGAATGGTTACGGTCCTACGGAGAATACTGCGGCCACAACCTGCGCTCACCTTCGCGAAACCGGAGTGGGCGCCACGACGCCCATCGGAGGCCCCACATCCAACACTCGCATCTACATTTTGAATGATTGGCTCCAGCCTTTACCCGTGGGCGTAGCGGGCGAACTTTGCACGGGAGGCGACGGCCTGAGTCGAGGTTACCATAATCAGCCCGCCATGACCGCAGCGCGGTTTACGCCCGATCCCTTCCTGAACGGGGAGCGGATCTACCATACGGGTGATCTGGTCCGACGTCTGGCAGACGGGAACCTGATCTTTCTCGGTCGGATGGATCGCCAGTTGAAATTGCGGGGCTACCGCATCGAGCCCGGCGAAATTGAGACCCGGCTCAATGAAGCGCCCAACGTGAACCAGGCCGCTGTCATGGCCTGGTCACGCAACAACCAGCTATATTTGACGGCCTATCTTTCCCATGCTGGGGAACCGGAACCGGAGGCGCAATTGCGCAGTTGGTTGGAAGAGCGGCTGCCCGACTACATGATCCCCGAAATTTTCGTAAACA
>JBNKOV010000775.1:0-3128 GCA_050294955.1 Holophagae bacterium | reverse complement strand
AGTGGTTGTCAAGGCGCAGGTTGAAGTTGATGCCTGGTGGGACCATTTCCTCACCAAAATTGCTGTGCAAACGCCGGAACCATCCATGGATCTCATGCTGAACCGGTGGTTGCTCTATCAGACAGCGGCCTGCCGCGTATTTGGCAGAACCGGTTTCTACCAGCCAAGTGGCGCCATAGGATTTCGGGATCAGCTCCAAGATGTGATGGCCCTTGTTCATAGTGCGCCAAATCTGGTTCGCAGCCATATTCTGGATGCGGCGCGTCATCAATTTGAACAGGGCGACGTGCTCCATTGGTGGCACCCGCCAAGAGGGCGCGGGGTTCGCACCCGGTGCTCCGACGATCTTTTATGGCTCCCTTTTGTGGTTTCTCATTATATCAATTGCACGGGCGACGCCACGATTCTTGAGGAGCAGGTTCCCTTCCTTTCGGCGAACGAGCTGACCTCCGACGAGGAAGAACGTTACGATGAGTACCCTGTTACCGAATCCACCTTTTCCATTATGGAACATTGTAGGAGGGCCATCGCCAGGGGAATTACCTCCGGGCCACATGGTCTGCCCCTCATGGGCGCCTATGACTGGAACGACGGCATGAGCGAGGTGGCCAATAAAGGTCAGGGCGAAAGTATCTGGCTGGGCTGGTTCGCCATAACCGTGTTAAAGCGATTCGCCAACCTCTGTGATCTGACCGGAGAGACGGAAGAAGGCCGCACATGGCTCGCCCGTGCAGAGGAGATTAAAAACAAGCTTGAAGAATGGGCCTGGGATGGGCATTGGTATCTGCGAGCCTTCTACGACGACGGCCAGCCCTTGGGTTCTCATACCTGTGATGAATGTCAGATCGACTCCATCGCCCAGTCCTGGTCTGTGCTTTCAGGCGCTGCGGACCAGAAAAGGGCCAGTGAGGCCATTGAGTCGGCAAGAAAGCACCTTGTCCGTCCTCAAGAAAAATTGATCCGTTTGCTCTGGCCGCCGTTTGATAAAAGCCAAAAAAACCCTGGTTACATTAAGAGCTACCCTCCTGGGATTAGGGAAAATGGGGCTCAGTACACCCATGCGGCGACATGGTTGGCCTGGGCTTTTGCGGAGCAGGGAATGGGGGATGTGGCCGAATCTCTGTTCAAAATACTCAACCCGGCCCTCAAAATCACGAACCAGGAGGAATTGAAGAGATATCGTTGCGAGCCCTATGTTTTGACCGGAGACATTTACAGTACAGAACCCTACGCAGGAATGGGAGGATGGAGCTGGTATACTGGTTCATCCGGTTGGTGTTGGCGCTTGGGAGTGGAAGGTCTTCTCGGGATAAAAGTAAAAGGCGATTTTCTTATGCTAGATCCCTGTATCCCAGCTAGCTGGCCGGGGTTCAACGCCACTGTAAGGATGGGTGAGGCGATCATCGAAATCATTGTAGAAAATCCTCGTGGCGTCCAACACGGTCTTGCAAGCGTCACTTTGGACGGAACTATTTGTGAAGACAACCGCATCCCCCTGGCCAATTCGACTGGAACCCATTCGGTTGTTGCAATCATGGGTGAAAAGGTTATTATTTCCAATTAAATTTAAAATCAAATCCTAGTTCATGAGCTTCAAGCACAGGACTCAAAAAATCACATACGCCGCTTTTTACCGTCTTGGTGTTATTGGGAATGATCCAAAAATTATTCACCATTTGGAAAGGACAAAGGAGAAAGCTATGGCTCAATTATTTTCCTGGCACGTGGATGCCGACAAACCCAAAGACCAGTTCAAATCGGGCAATTATAAAGAAATGGTAGTTACCAACGACAGCTCATCCGATTTTCGGGTGAATGTGAACATCGACGGCTCATATTACGAGTTTGTAGAACCCGGCAAGGGTAGAACCTATCCCCTGCCCAAAAAAGATGATTACATGATTTCTATTGAAAAGCCAGACGGGACTTCGGGTTCAGCGAATGGAAGCTGCTCTTTGGATTAGAGTCTGGGCGGGCAAAAGGCCCGCCCTTTCCTCAATTGCCATTATTCAGGCCACAAGGCCTCCATCATGGGTCCAATTTGAGCTTGCCAACTCGCCCATCCCGGGGCCCCAGCGTGATGACTGGTTTTGACCACAAGGCCTCTTTCCCCAAGAGTTTTTGCCAGATGCGTACAATCGGCTTCGGCCTGTACACCAGGGAAATCATAGTCGTTAGAGCTTATTGATATGAAGACCTCTTGACCTGGCCTGGCCTGAGCCACAACCTCTTTCAACTCGCTAGCCAGTTGCTGGACGTAAACAAAGGACATAAGACCCAGCTTTCCGAAAACATTTTCGGTCTTCAAGCCGGCTAGGACTGAAATAACCGAACCTCGTCCAACCCCAGCCAGTCCCCGTGACTCAGGAGTGCCCAGAGTTCGAAAAGTCTTGTCCATCAAGGGAATGAATTCTTCAGCCAGAAAACGGATATAGGCGTTGTGATCTTCCCCTATAAATTCTTCCCCGTTTCCAAGCTGAGGCATGAAGGCGACAATCACAGGGGAGACGCTTTTGCCGATGAGATGGTCCAGACATTTGTCCATGTCGGCGTAGTTCAGCATGCTTTCGGAGTTAACCAGGAGCAAAGGATAGCGATCATTACTGTCGTCATAACCTGGAGGTAGATAGACTTTTACCTCTCGCTCATTGTTCCTGATGTTGCTTTTTGCGGTAATTGTTTCCAATCGTCCCCTCGGTCCTGTAGGCTCCCCCAGATAATGAGGGACTTTCCACTGGGGCATGCGCAATTGATGACGCTCTCCCCGCTGATCCCTGCTGGTTAAGGGGTTTAGAGGATCCTCGATTTTGTCCCCGAAAACCGAAAAATGATATTCCCAGTGACTGTCAGGATCCAGAGATTCTGAATAGAAAAACAGGTCCGTTCCTTCCAGACGCAGCATGGGTTTTTCTTGTTCGAATCCACGAACTACAGAAATATCAGGCTGATCGCCCCGATACACATAGTGGACCAAAGAGCCCTCTACAATGGGGAATCGGGTTTGTTTTTTCATATATGCATCCACCATGGCCTGCTTGTCGTCGGCTTTCATAACCTCGGCAACCCATTTTCCAAATTCACCCAGCAATTGAAAGCTGGGTGTTTGGGATTGCGAAACCTCTTGGGTC
>JBNKOV010000774.1:0-3129 GCA_050294955.1 Holophagae bacterium | reverse complement strand
ATGATGGCAGCAGGTTTGTAAGTTGGAAGGCCAATTCGGGAAATCGGGCTTTTGGCAGGAAATGCTCTATTTCCAAGTAACCCCCGCCATCATTGGGCTTGCGTTCACAATACGCGCACTTCCAATGGGATGCGCGGGCAATAAATGAACGTAATTCGGCGAGGCGATCAGTGTGTATCCAATTGACCCGCTTCTTGTTGAGGTATTCACCAAAGGTCTTTTCCAGTTCGGCCCTGTGGCATTCAAACCATTTCGCATATTCTTCCCTGGTTTTCTCATCAAATGTGAGCCGAATCAAGGCCGCGTCTCCAAAAGCCCGGCGCTCATGGCCTCAACGTAGGAGCGATAATTGCTGTCTGAAGGGATCATCCTCATAATGGTCTGGTATAGATGAGTAACCCGCTTTTTGTCCGCTTCCTCCACGGCTTTGTCCAGATCTGTCAGGAGGTCGAACAGGGTGTCTGTCACGCTGGGGATGCCGCATTCCAAAGCAATGGTTTTGGCGATGATGCTTTCTATTTCATGGCCGTTGGGCTGACCTTCCAGTTCCAATTTCTGAGCGGGAACCCCATCATCCTTATTGCGTAGCAGGTAGATGTTGTCAGTTTCCATGGACTGCACTACGAACAAGCTGTGGGATGTGGTGATAAACTGAATATGGGGAAAGATTTCGGCCATGGCGGGCAACAACAATCGCTGCCATGTGGGGTGAATATGCAGATCAATTTCATCGATAAATACAATGCCGTGAATGGGTTCACCTGGGGAGCCGCCTTTTTCAGCTACCCGAACCAACAAATCGAACACCCAGGCGTAGGTGGACCGGAACCCGTCTGACATAGACTCTAGAGGTGTGTTTCCCGTGGGATCGGTGGCGGTTTTGAACCAGGCGCTCATGGGATCGAACCGCTCTAAAACCACCGCGCCTCGTACATCGCACAAGGCCAGGATTTTGTTGATTTTTTCTTTGAACCAAGGCTCCCGCTGCAACACTGCCTGATAAACGTGGCTGTCCTTAATATTCTTCAAATACCCCTGGCTTCCAAACAAGCTGGCCACTTTATCGTAACGCGTGTTTTCTTGAACATCGCTCCGTTTAACTTGCCGGCCCGCTCCATAACCCAACACCAGCAACCTACCCGCGATATAGCGATGAAAGAAGTGATCTTCCTCGGGGACCAGGCGGTCCAACTCGTCTAAAACAAAGGACAAGCGGATCAGCCGTCCGTTGTACCGCAAAACCAGGGAAAACGCGGCTTTCTCTGCGCCCACCTTTTTAACCCGAGACCACTCGGGCTCAGGGGATTTTTCTAATCCGGACAAGGCAAGGGCCGGAAACTGAAGCAGGGTGGATTTTCCCCGGCCATTGATGCCCAACAACAAAGATGAGTTCCCGCCTGCAAACACATGGACATCTTTAAAACAACGCACATTTTCAAAGCTCATTTCCATGAGTTCGATTTTAGCAAGGGGCGTTGTCTTTCCTGCCAACCGGTAGGCCTGGGGAAGATATTCATGAATCTGATTCAATAGCTCCTGCTGCCACTGCTTGGGCCATGCTTGGGAAAACAGGTGCTGAAAGTTCTTTAAACTGTAATGGTAAAGCCCGGCGAAAGGCTCTTTCGGCGAGGCCTTGTCAACCAGTTGGGCGAAATAAGCCGCCGCCTTTTCATTCCAAATGTCTTTGGCTTTCTGAGCCCCTTTCAGCCCGCCCCAGTCGCGGTATTCCTCCAGGCACTGCTGAAACCCTCTCTCTATTTCTTCCATGAGGGATGCGCGAGCGGCCTTGAGGCTAGGTCGATTCAAATCAAGCAACTCAATGGTGACCATAGCCGAGAGGTCGCCGCCAGTGGCCAAAATGCGGCCATCCAAATCGTAACCCAACAGGTCTTCTGGGGTGTTGGTTCGCGGGTTCAATAGGCCAGGCTGCTCTTTTTCCAGGTCGCCCGAGGCAGTCTCTCCCGTTAAGATGGGATCTTGGGCTTTAAAACCAGATAATAAGGGAAAGTGATCTGCCTTTGCCGCCGAACACTCCTGGCAGGCGGGCAGCAAATTGTCCCACTGATACGCCAATGAAGGATAGTGGGTTTTGGGTCGAAAATGGTCCACGATGACCCGGGTCAGGGCTTGCTCGCAATAGGCGCATTTCTCTCCAAAGCTGCTTTGCAGGGCCTGGATTACGTCTTCCTCCTGCCAGAGCGGGGGCAGCAGGTATTGGGCTTTGCTGTTGGTGCGGATGTGGGCGCGAAGGGTTTTGAGCGCAACTCGGGCTTTTTCGCAAGTGAGTGATGCGGGCGCCCGCCCCGATAATTTTTGACCGCGTATCATGGCCTACTCCTGTAAAATGAGAGATATAACCATTTTCCTTCTACGTTCGAGTATAACCCGATTCGGTCTTTTTCTGTAGTTTTTTTTGGGCCGCTCCGCATCCACTCATTTTTTGAATGGATGCATATGACCCAGTTTTTTGCGCTATTATGGCCTTTTTCAATATTTTACGGGGAATGGCCCTTTGGCGAGCCTATCCCCTTCAGTTCCCCCAATCCTTTGTTTTTTCAGTTTGCCTTTCGGCCCGCAAGCAGGCCTGGCAGGCAGGTTAAGCCGCCGCCCGGTTGGGAGCCGCTTCCGCAGAGGTAGAGGCCTTGGATGGAGGTTTTGTGGTCTGCGCAACTGACGTCCGGTCGAATGAGGAGTTGGTCCAAACTGTGCTCGCCGTGGTGAATATGGCCATGAGTTAAACCATATCGCGTTTCCAAATCCGCTGGGGTCAACACCTCTCGGGCAATCACGGCATCCGCTGTTTCGGGCGCGTATTGCTTGAAAACGCTCATCACCGTGTCGCCCAAACGCTCGCGCTCTTGCGCATTCCATCCGCCCTTTAGGTGGTAGGGCGCAAAATGGACCAGAATGGATATTACGTGGCTGCCATCTGGCGCCGCGTCGCTATCCGCCAGAATATCCAAAACGGGCTTCTCAGAAAAATGTCCATATTTTACGGCGTCGAAGGCCCGTTCCAAATCGTCGAGGTGTTCGCCGGTCCTGGCCCTCACGGGCCGAAGGTCGGGACGACACGCAAAGGTAAGCGCCTTGTTTGTAGCAAGAAGCACCTGGGCGGTTGTGCCCCGCATG
>JBNKOV010000773.1:0-3132 GCA_050294955.1 Holophagae bacterium | reverse complement strand
GAAATGGTTCTTCAATTCAAAGCGGAAGATAGCATGCCACATAGCGCCCCCTATGCCACGGGCTCAAGGGTCAGAAACCCCTTAATTGCCGAGAAATACACATCTTCCAGATCTGCGTCGCCCTGCTCAAAGCCCTCCAACGGATCGTGAGAGTAGGCGCGGATGAGGGTTCTTCCAAGGACAAGACGGGTGGAGATTACCTGGTGCTTTTCCTGGAAGCTGGCCACGTCCTCCTTTTCCACCACTTTTTTCCAGATTTTGCCTTCCATGAGTTTCACCATCTCCATGGGCTGGCCCGAAAGCAGAACTCGGCCTTCATTGATGACGGCCATGTTGCTGCACAAATCGGCCACATCGCTTACGATATGGGTGGAGAGCAGTACGATGATGTTCCGGCCTATCTCGCTGAGAAGATTATGGAAACGGACGCGCTCTTCGGGGTCCAGACCTGCGGTGGGTTCATCGACTATGACCAGCTTTGGGTTGCCCAATAATGCCTGAGCGATGCCGAACCGTTGCTTCATGCCTCCAGAAAAGCCGCCAATAGCCTTTTTGCGGTGCTGATAGAGATTGGTCAGTTCCAGGAGTTCGGTGACCGTGCTGCGCCGCTCCTTTTTGTCGGTAATGCCCTTTAGTGTAGCGAAGTGGTCCAACAAATCCCATGCGGAAACCTTAGGGTACACACCAAACTCCTGGGGGAGATAACCCAGGATGCGCCGAACCTCGCCTTTTTGTTTTAAAACGTCCAATTCACCCAGCGCAATGGTTCCTGTATCGGGCTCCTGTAATGTTGCAATGGTCCGCATAAGGGTGGACTTTCCCGCGCCGTTAGGACCCAGCAATCCGAACATGCCAGTTGGTATAGACAGAGAAACGTCTTGCAATGCACGAGTTCCGTTGCTGTAAGTCTTGGACAGACCCTGTATTTTCAGGTTCATACACCTTCTCCTTAAGATATGATATTAGAATCGGTTTGGCGATGGGGAATTATTATAAAATGAAACTACACGATTTTTCAACCATAGATGTGTCCGATATTAGAGATATGTGCAAATCATGGTTTGAGTTTAGTTATCCACTAAAAGGATTCTTTTTAATATTTCTCAAAATGCACATGGCTAAAAATAGCTGGCTGGGGTAGTATAGGATCCTATGAGTTATTACGAATCTCTCTACCGCATTTCCAAGCTCCTTCAAATTGAAACCAGACAAGATACCCTGCCTCGCACCATGCTGGAGCAGGTGATTGCCCACACGGGCGCTCACAAGGGCTTTATTGTGGTTAAGGAAGAGGGGTCCTTCCAAGAAAAGTACCACGTCCATTTTGATAGAGACCTCATTCCTGCTCGGAAGCGGCGATTTAGCCGAACCCTGATTCGTGAAGCCATCACAACGCGAGCCGCTATTTTTTCTGAAGATATAACCAAGGACACCCGTTTTGTAGGTACGGAAAGCGTCATGATCCTGGGCAGTTGCTCGGTTATGGTGACGCCGCTGGAATTCAAGGACCAGGTGGAAGCGGTGATCTACATGGAGAAACGGGACGGGGAAGCCCCGTTCACGCCGGATGACCAGGCCTTTATGAAGGAGTTCTCCCAATTGGCGGGTTTCGCCATCCACCGTGTTCTTGAGTTGGAAACCCTGGCCCGGCTGAAGCGAATCCACGAAAGGGATTTTCTCAATCAATATCATTTCGAGGGAATTATTGGGCGCAACCCCAAGATAACCCATTTACTTGAAACTGTGGTTCAGGTGGCCAAATCAGACGCCACGGCGCTCCTCATTGGGGAGACGGGTACGGGGAAGGAACTTATTGCCCGCGCAGTGTACCAGAATAGTCAGCGGGCGGACAAACCCTATATCACCCTCCATTGTGGCGCCATGCCGGAGACCCTTTTTGAGTCGGAGCTGTTTGGCCACAAGAAGGGGTCCTTCACCGGGGCGCACCAGGACCGTTCGGGCAGGATCGCCCAGGCTAAGGGCGGCACCCTGTTCCTGGATGAAGTCGCGGAAATACCCCTGGCCACTCAGGCCAAGCTCCTGCGGTTCATCCAATTTGGCGAGTTCCAGCGGGTGGGCTCCGACCACCTGGAGAAAGTGGATATACGCCTTATTGCCGCCACCCACAAGGACCTGGCTCAAATGGTGGAGGACGGAACCTTCCGTCAGGATCTTTATTTCCGCTTGAACGTGCTGGAGTTGGAAATACCGCCATTAAGAGAGCGTAAAAGCGATATCCCACTGCTGGTGGACTATTTTTTGAAGAAGTATTGGAAGAGAGACGAGAAACCCAGGTTGAGCAATGGCTCCATTACGGCGTTGGAGCGCTACGCCTATCCAGGCAACGTGCGAGAGTTGGCCCATATTGTGGAACGCATGTGCGTCCTGGCCAGGGGTCCTCTGTTGGAGGCGAGTCTGCTGCCGAAAAATCTTTCCGAATGCGTGAAAGAGGCCCAGTCTCCTATTTCCAGTGAAGCAGTTGTGGAGTTTTCAAGTTACAGCAACGATGAGCTGAAGGCCGCTCGGGACCACGCCACCCGAGAGGCTGTTGCGCAGGTGGAGAAAACCTATCTCCAGGGTTTATTGAAATTAAGCGACGGCAATATAACGCGGGCTGCGGAACGGGCTGGCATGCAACGTCCCTATCTCCATAGGCTCCTCGCTAAATACCGCGAAGATTGACGCCTGCGCCCCGTTCGACTTTTTTTGTGAGGCATATCACAGAAGCTTGGTTGTGGGTTAAGATTTGAACAGGGTTAGGCCGAAGAGATTGAGTGTTAACGCTGACTCCTACCGGATATATCCCGGAGAGCTAGTTTAAGAGCAAACCGTTCGAAAGGGCGGGACGCAAAGCCATTGGCCTAAAGCCCCTGAAGGGGCCACGGTTGCAAGGTTGCCAGGCCGAGGGACGATATCCCTCATGGAGTTTTGGATGTTTCATCATCACAACATATCCTCTGTTGTCCCTAATCCTCCGGTTAATCGGAGTTCATTTTACCCCTCTTGGGAAGCAGAGTTGTTGACCAGCCTCGTTGTTTTGAACGACGTGGCGACGACATCCCGCACACAGCGCCTGGCCCAATCCACCTGTCATTTTGGAAATTGAACGCATCGTCGCACCTTCCATGGGAG
>JBNKOV010000772.1:0-3133 GCA_050294955.1 Holophagae bacterium | reverse complement strand
ACCTGAAGGGGCAGGCTCCGGCTTTGGCGCATTCGCGGACTGAATTAATGCGTCAATTTCGGATTGCTCCATGCTGCTCTGGGCTGGCGCTTCTTCGCCACCCTTTTTCCCCAGCAGCATCTGTATCTCTTCCTGGCTTAAATTTGGTTTCATAGGTAGGTTTTACCCGGTCGTTTTTTCCCAATAGTTGGATCGTGATTGTGGTTCATGCCCCGAAAGACGGGGCTTCAGGTAATTTCAGCGATGTACAATAGACCCGCCAGACAATGATGAATGCAGGAACCATACCTGTTTTTCTCATCGGCCCGAAAAAGCCCCAACATAAGCCGCCAATTCTGAGGAGCCCTGAACGATCTCGCTCCGCTGATTTTGTGGGGCGCGGGCCCTGGCCAGGAAAAGAGACTACTTGAAAAGCTCTTCGAGATAATCGATGAGCAGCGAGGTGGGCAAACCCTCTACTCCGGTAAACTGCAGGCCAATGTCATAGTGGCCGTCTTCCTGCAAACCACAGTGGCGAACAATACCCGAAGCTTCAATGAGATCAGTGTGCTGGGGCAATTCGAAACTCAGAGCCACTTCCGCATCTTTATCGAAGGGCGCGTTGGTTGCGCAGGAAATACCGCCGCCGCTGATGTTCTTAATATGCATGGGTTGATAGTCAACATCTTCAGGGGCGCCAAGGGGCTTGATCCAAAAGACCATATCCGTCCCAAACCGTTCAAAAGCTCTTCTGTTTTCAGGCATTGCGCGTCTCCGAGTTCTGGTCGTTTCATTATTTTACCAGATTCGAGACTATTTCGTAGGAAATAATCCTGAACAATCACCTTTTTACATTGCTTCTATTCAGTCCAAGGCCAGACAACAAACCTGATTCCGTCCGCTCTCTTTGGCTTCGTACAACATTTTATCGGCGGACTGGACCAGCATTTCCGGATCAGAACTCCGACGGGGAACAACCGTTGCAACCCCAAGGCTTACGGTTACCACTTCGGCGGAGCTGCCGGAATGAGAGATCTCCAGCGACTCCACGCGTTTTCTCATTAGCTCGGCAATCAAACGGGCCGCATCGGCGTCAGTGTCGGGCAATACAGCCGAAAACTCCTCGCCCCCGTATCGCGCCACAAAATCTGCGGGCCTGCGCACGGTGTCGGAAAGGGTGTCGGCGACCTGACGGAGGCAATCGTCGCCAATAATATGCCCGTAGGTGTCGTTGAATTTTTTAAAGTGGTCTATATCTATCATAATCAGTGACAAAGGACTGCCGCGCCGTCCCCCTCTCCGCCACTCGTTGGCCAGGGCGTCATCGAAGAATCGGCGATTGCGAATACCTGTCAAGCCATCCAAATGCACGATATTCTCCAACAGATCCCGGTTCCGCTTCAACTCGAGATGGGCTTTTACCCTTGCTTTAACGATGGGCAAACTAAAGGGTTTGGCTATATAGTCCACGGCCCCCATTTCCAGGCCCAGGGTCTCATCTTCCACCCGAATCTTGGCGGTGATAAAAATGACCGGGATCTTTTCCGTCCGCTCTTCGTTTTTCAGTCGTTTGCAGACCTCGTAACCATCCATGCCCGGCATCATGATGTCAAGGAGGATGAGGTCCGGAGCCTGTTCGGAACCGGCAATTCTCAGGGCGTCTTCACCATTGGTGGCCACGCTTATCTTGTAACCCACCCCGAGAGCTTCAGCAAGAATTTGAATATTCTCTCTGGTGTCGTCTACGATTAGAATACGCTGCCTGGGACTCTTTATTTGCATCGTTACGCTCCTGGAATCACGCTGTTCCATTGATTTATGTATGAACTGACAGTTCCGTATCCGACGGCCTGAAAACCACCTGCGCGTCATACACAGCAGGACGTCTCACTCCCCTCTTCAATCTCTTTATCATACCAGCATTTACTCTCCAGGCTGCTGAAAAATTCAAGGCTGTTTTTGGAACAGCAACACACGGTCGCCTCCCTGCTCCAAAGCCTCCTTGAGGGTTGTTCGCAGAGTTCCCAGCACCTCATCGTAACTGGAGTCTTGCGTGGGGATGACCGAATAGATGCCGGCGCTCAGGGAAATATCGGGCTTTAAGGAGCGAGACAAAACGCCCGCTTTCTTTATTATTTCCTCCGCCAGTATAACGGCGCCCTCTTCGTCTTGACCTGGCAGAATGATCAGGAAGGAGCCCGCATCCAAGCGACCGCAGAAATCAGAAGCTCGCCGCAGTGCTGCTGCAAGAAGAGAAGCGATGCGACTTAAGCAGATATCCCCTTCCTCATGGCCGTATTCCTCGTTAATGGCCTCGAATTGATCCAGCCCGATCGCGATAAGCGAAACAAGAGTGCCGTTTCTCATGGCCCTGCGCCATTCACTCTCCAATCTTTGAAGGAGGTGTCTCTGGTTGGGGACTCCGGTGACGCCGTCCAGATTGCTGATTCTCTGAAAATGATCCCTGTATCGCTTCAGCTCCAACTGTGTGTCAACTCTCAATTTAATCAGGGCCTGGTTGAAGGGTCGGGTGATGTAATCAACCGCGCCAAGAGACAGACCCCTGCTCTTATCCTCTTCTCTATGCCCTGTGGAAACAAAGATAACCGGGATCTCGCGAGTCGCCTTGTCTTCTTTCAGTTGTGCGCATACCTGGAAGCCGTCCATTTCGGGCATCAAAACATCCAAGAGGATGAGATCTGGCGGATCGTCGGACCGAGCAATTCTCAATCCCTCGCGGCCATCTGTCGCCGCCAACACCTGGTAGCTATTTTTCAGCGCATCTGCCAGAATCCGAATATTTCCAGGGACATCGTCCACAACAAGAACCTTCCGCCGGCCCGTTTCAGTGAACATCATAATGCATCCTCCAGGTCTATTTTGAGATTTCGCGCCAACTCCAACAGGGCGAGGTAGGCGTTTTTGAAGTCGTAGATCTGAATATAACGATCGAGTCGATCCAAGGTGGCCCCGGATCCAGATCCCTTGAGACAGGATTTCAGGGACCCCATCACCTCTTCGGATTCAAGGTCGTTGGACTGAATCAAAAGCGCTATTTTTTTTAATAATCCAGCAATTTTATTTGGATCCCCGCGACGGCCCACGACCTTGGTCGCTTGGGGCTTCAGAGTTTGGATGGCTTGCACAACCCTTT
>JBNKOV010000771.1:0-3135 GCA_050294955.1 Holophagae bacterium | reverse complement strand
TGCTCTGAAATACGCGCGCCGGATTAATGGCTTCAACACCTTCGCCATGATGAAGATGGATGTTTTAGACGGACTCGATGAAATCCGGGTCTGCACATCTTACGAGTTGAATGGCCAGGAAACGGATGCATTTCCTGCGTCCTTATCGGATCTCAGCGCGGTGAAAGCCAACTACGCCACCTTGCCTGGCTGGAAATCTCCCACCACAGACATCACCAACTATGATGACCTGCCAGCCCTTGCCAAGGATTATATTTCCTTCATCGAGAAGAATGTAGGCTGTCCCATTGGCCTCGTCAGCGTAGGACCGGATAGGGAACAAACGATCATCCGAGACAAGGATCTCTTTTAAATCTGAAGGCGCGATTTGCAACTGCAATTCGCGCCATCTCCCCAGTTGGTCTTTATCTGCATCCAAAATTGGAGGGGGAACAAAGATCAGAGCAAAGTGGCTTGCTAGTTGCTTTTTTAGGCCTTTCTTTGCATCGTTTCAACTACGCGGGACGACGTCCCATCGCGACACGCCCGCGCTACACCGGATTAGTTACACCGCGCGGTGTAACCAATAGCCCCTTATTGTGTAAGAGATTTGCGTTTTACATCTGCTTCTGGTAGTATGAAGTCATGGCTTTTTTCAGGGGTGTTTACAAAACCTGGGATTGCTGTATGCGCTTATGCGCTCATCTTTTATTACAGGGGGGGTTATTATGAAAACCCAAAAGTTTGATCTGAAGAATCTGAAGGTTCAGAGCTTTGTGACGTCTGCTTCCGAAGAAATTAAAGGCGGCGTTGGCGAAACTCAAAAGTATACCTATTGCGCAGCGCCCGGCGGCTGCTCCTGGTATTGTCCTTCCGGTTTTGAGTGCTAATGTTTTTCAACTCCCGCCCCAGGGCGGGAGTTATGCCCCATGCTTTCATTTTGATTTTTCATGTGTGCGATTGTTGTGCAATCACCAGGCTCGCAAACGGCCCAATAAATGAATGAGAGGGGTTTGCGCAAAGGGCATGCGCTCTTCGTCGGCGTTTAACAGGGTTTCAACCCCCTCTCTTAAGGTTTGGTCGTGGCCGCAGGCGTGTCCAACATAGGTCACTCTCACTGGCTCCGGCATGTCCAGCGCGTGTTCAACTATATGCTTTACGCGTCTCCATTGCTCAGGTGTCATGGCTTTCTCCTTAATTCAACCCGCTCTCATACGGAACGGTCAAAATATATGGGTAGACCAGGGTTCCGCCCCCACGTTCCCCTGCTAGCCCGAAGCGTCTGGGTTCGCTTGGGTCTCTTCTCCCACGGATGGGCTCCCTTGCCAGCGAAATCTGACGGGCTCTATAAGGGAATGCGATGACTTTTAGAATTTTGCTCAAAAAAATTTCAAAAAAGTGGAGAAACCACCCACAGTTCGTTTACATATCAGGTTTTCTACCTACAAAACACCCCTCAAGGTAAAGCATGAGAAAACAGTGGACCTGTATTCTGTTAAAACGCCTCTACTCAGTCTTGACCAGCCATTTCCACCCAAACCTTCTGACTGAGGAACTTACGTATCAGGAGCCATTCCCGTTTTACTTTATTTACAGGCAAATCCAGCTCTCGGCTGGTCTCTTCCAGGGTGAGACCAATGACCAGTCTCAAATTGGCGATTCGAGCCATATCCGGATCCAGGTTTTCCATTTCTTCGATGGCCTGATTGAGAGACAACAGTCTCGCCAGCTCTTTTTCGCTGGGCGCGCCGGCCTGGCCTTCGGGCTTGAGGTCCAGGTCTTCAACCGGGGAACGGTCCTTTCCGTCTACTCGCCGCACCCAAAGGCGGGCATGGTCGATGAGGATTTGCCTCATGGCTCGGGCCGCTGCGTTGAGAAAATGGGCGTAATCCACCCAGGGCACGGTTTTTGACCCGAGTAGTTTCAGGTATAACTTGCTAACAAGGTCGTTGGTTTGCAAGGTGTGATTGCCCCGTTCTCTCCGAAACTGAAGATGGGCCAGGCGCATCAACTCGCCGTGAAGAAGGGTAATGAGCTGGTTGTAGGCCTCCTGGTCGCCCTCGCGCCATAAGGCCAACAGTTGATTGATTTGCTCAGCGTTCCCCTTTTTACTAGATCCCAAATGCGTCATGCGCCCTCCATCCCCAAAAGCTTGGGCCTGTTTCTAATTTTATCACTGATTTGGCTGAGGTCAGGGGAGGCGTTTTCGTTTCTGCTACTAATAAAAGCGTAAACCGACCTGAAATCAGCTCAGCTTTCCCCTTTTCAGGTTATAATCACCCGGATTAGGAGTCGCATTTTGAACCACGACCCAACCCAAGATCTTAAACCAGATGTACTGCTGATTGCCTATCAATGCGCTCCCGATCAGGGCTCGGTCTCCAATATCGGCTGGTTCTGGCACCTCTATCTAAAACCCCACGCCCAGGTCCATCTGATCACGCATATCCGCAACAAGCGGTTTTTGAGCAAGGCTCTGGACTCTCAGGACAAGGTCACCTATATAGACACGGAGGCCATCGCAGGTCCTGTCTACAAGGTTCTGTCCAAAATCCTGAAACGCTCCCAACACGCGCTCTTCCTCTTCGCCCAATTCGACTTTCTGCTTTTTGGCCGAAAACTCATGAAATGGTGTAGAAAAAACCAGGTGTTCCAAGAGTTTGACCTCTGTCACATGGTCACACCCATCTCTGCAGCGGCGCCTCATCGGTTTGGCCACATTGGGATTCCATTAATTGTGGGTCCATTCAACAGCGGCATGGCGACTCCCGCTGGTTTCTCTGATATTCTGAAGGCTGAGCGGCCATGGATTTTTAAATTACGGGTTTTGGGCCGGGTCCTTACGAAGATCATGGGCACCTACAAAGGGGTGGACCTCATTTTTTCGGCAACCCGGGCCAACGACGAAGCGCTTGGCCCAAAATTGGCCGATAGAATCAAGCACCTCTGTGAAAACGGGGTGCTTGAGGTGGCGGAATCGCCGCCGCCCTTTCCCAGTACAGACCGGTTGGAGCTGCTCTTTATTGGTAGGCTGATCGCCACCAAGGGACTGCCCATGTTGTTCCAGGCCATGGCGAACATGTCGGAGCGGAACCTGCGGCTTCGCATTGTGGGTTCTGGGCCGGAGGCTCCCTACTTGGAGGATCTGGCGGCCAA
>JBNKOV010000770.1:0-3119 GCA_050294955.1 Holophagae bacterium | reverse complement strand
GGAACAAACTGGATTTTAGATATTTAAGTAGAAGAGAACATGAGTGTACACTTTTGGCACAAGAGGCACGCACCTCTCCAAAGTCCCATCATGATCTAAACATTTGACAAATGATTTCACTTCTCAAAGTAAGGTTGCTTAAAGTGAGAATTGTCATACCCCGTTCCGAGAAAGAGGGAACGAAGCCTCCATACGTGTGCCCAGGATGTTCAAATCACACGTATAGTAACAATATGATAACCAGAATCCATGTTCAATAATATAAATACCTGTTAATTACAAAATGGCCCTTGGGTCCAAAGAAAATTACATAAAAGCAGCGGCAACTAAGCGTGAGATGAGCTTCCACAGGCTTGACTGTTGGAGAGGCCTGCCCAACAACTGTCTTCGGGATCCTGCTGGAATCCTAGGCTTCCATCCTCGAATTCATCTAAACGACGATGCAGGCAAGCTGAGTAGACTTATGGTGGCTACTCGCAAGTATAAAGCAAATTTATGACATGCAAGCTAACAGAAGGAAGGCAACTTGGTTTAACATGCAGAAGCTTGTGGTTAACAACTATGCCTTAGGTATACTAGTGCTTAAGGTCACAACATCTCCCCAAGGTTCTCACTTCGATGCCCGGCTTGAACCTGACCGTATAGGTCTCCGGAATATCAATGGTTTTGGCCCTTTGGATGTCACGACCCACGCTCTTCTTGCGAAGTTTCTTCTGGAAGACTCCGAACCCCCTTATCTCAATGCGTTTATCATTTACCAGCGCCGTTTTCATTTCCTCCAGAATAACATCAACGGCTTTTAGAGCGGTTACCCTGGGCAGGTCCGCCTGGGTTGCGATTTTCTCGGCAATGTCGATCTTAATCATGTTTTGACGCCTCCAACGGGACAGATTAATAGATCTATCGTCAGTATTCTGTTTAGATTGAGTTGTTTTCTTAAAATCGGCTTATTTTTTTAAGATTTCAGTCCTTTTATTCATACGAAAATTACAAAATTGGGAATTTTACCCACTTTCATACACCCAATCGCCTTGTTTTCTCAAAATTGGGATCAACATTTTTCCAATGTAATGGGGTTGGGTTCCCGGATTTGGCGTCCGCCAATGATTCATATCACGTCCATGGGAAGAACGATCTGTCAGGGATTCATCAGGGATGTGTCAGCCGGGCAAAGAGCAAGGCCTTTTGCGACGGAACCGAGAAATGCTCATTTCCTTAAATTCTGAGAGAAATTCCCAATGACCCCAACCGCCCATTGGGTTACAATAGGATGCTTCCGGAAGAGCGCCGCGGCGTTCCTGAGTGGCGTGTCATGAGACATGCGAGGGTGGAAGTTTATTTCCTTGATAGAAACGTTTGGAAACAAGACAATTACAGCGAATCCCCACAATGGGGATTATCTCCGCCATCCCCTCTCCCTTCTCATGACGCCCATATTCTTTCGGAAAACATCGTACACCAGAACAAGGAGCCAGTATGAAGCCCTCGCGATATGAAGAGGCCGGCGTTTCTATTGACGCCCAGGACCAGGCCATTGAGAAGATTAAAAGTCATGTCAAAACCACCGAAACCAACAGAGTCCTCTCTGGCATAGGAAGTTTCGGCGGACTTTTTGACATCAACTTTCCTGAAATGACCCACCCCGTGCTGGTCTCTTCAGCCGATGGCGTGGGAACCAAATTGAAAGTTGCCTTCGACGCGGAACGGTACAACACGGTTGGTCAATGTCTGGTCAATCACTGCGTAGACGACATTCTGGTGCAAGGCGCCAAACCCCTGTTCTTCATGGACTATATCGCCACGGGCAAGCTGAAGCCGTTTGTTGTTGAAGAGGTCGTGGGAGGCATGGCGGTGGCCTGCCGTGAAAACAACATGGCCATCCTTGGCGGCGAAATGGCGGAAATGCCCGGTTTCTATAAAGATGGCGAGTTCGATGTTGCCGGATTCATTGTGGGCGTTGTGGACAAGCCAAAAATTCTGGGCGCGGACCGCGTGAAGGAGGGTCAAAAACTCATTGGCCTGGCCTCAACCGGTCTTCACACCAATGGCTACTCTCTGGCTCGGAAGATTATTTTTGAAGAAAAAGGCCTGAAACACACCGACATCCTTCCCGGAACCGATCAGACCGTCGCAGACGTTCTTCTTGCCGTACACCGCTCTTATTACTCGGTTTTGGCGCCTTTACTGGAGCTGGACAAGATCCAAGCCATGGCCCACATCACCGGCGGTGGATTTGTGGACAACATTCCTCGCGTTTTGCCGGAGAAACTGAACGCGGTCATTCATCTCAATTCCTATGAAACGCCTCCTGTCTTTAAGTACTTCTTGAAAGAGGGCGGCATGGACGGCCAGGAGCCCTACCGAGTATTTAACATGGGCATTGGCATGGTTTTGGTTGTGAATGAAGAAGACGAAAACTCGATCATGGAGCACCTCAGCCAACAAGGCGAAAAGGCATGGTCCATCGGCGAGGTCGTTCCCGGAAGTTGCAAGGTCATTTTGGATTAGCACAATCCCGGTTTTTTTGGCGAGTGACGAGATTATTGGCTAAAAATTCCGGGATTTTTCATTTTCAAGTTGTATCCACGGACGGAGACAGCTAGAATTTCTAAACCGGTGCGTTGGAGTGTGGTTTGAGGTCAGATAGCACAGACAAATGGTTATCCAATTTAAAAACTCTGGTCCAAGCTTTGGACCTGGTGGATCCCGAGTTGCTTCCGCCCGGTTTTGTGAAGGACATCCTAAACCCTGTCCGCTCGAATACCGCCATTTTTGATCGGCTCTCCCTGCGCAACACGACCTACGACCTGATACATAACATTACCGATTTAAGCAATGTAGCAAAAGACCGCCACTGGTTTTTCTGGGAGAAGCTATCACGGGCTTTGGCGCGTTTTCTCAGAGCGGAAAACTGCCTCTTCTTCCGCCAGGGCATGAACGGCGCATTGAACAAGATTCATCCCCTGGAAAACGTGGATGACAAAGAAGAAGACGATAATGAGTTTTTCTGGCCCATTATGGACTGGACATGAGCGCGAGCCCTTACAAGCTCTGGACAGTCCTCTGGTGCTTTTCGGTCGCCACGTATGTCCTGCTGATCATGAAATTCACCAAACTGC
>JBNKOV010000769.1:0-3145 GCA_050294955.1 Holophagae bacterium | reverse complement strand
GGGAATCCCTACTCACCTTCAGCGACGATGGAACCTTGCGGCTGTGGCATGGGGGAACCGGAGAGCTATTGGCAACGATGGAACATGGCGAGCCGGTTGAAGGCGCCGTGTTCAATAAAGACCAGAGCCTGGTTTTATCCTGGGCGAAAGACGGATCTGCTCGGACCTGGCGCACCGAGGACGGAACGCCAGCCTCGCCTCCTATGTACCATAACGACAGGATACTGGGCGCGGTGTTTAATGAGGACGAGAGTCTTGTGCTCTCCTATAGCGACGATGGAACCGCCCAACTCTGGAACGCAGCTGACGCAACACCGGCTGGACCTCCCTTGAAACATGAACAGGCCGTAGAGGGTGCAATGTTCAGCGAAGATCAAACCATGGTCTTAACTTTCAGCAGAGATGGTTCCGCTCGGCTTTGGAACGCCGCAGACAGCCAACCAATCGGCAGAGCCATGGATCACGACGGACCCATCATCAACGCGCGTTTTAACAAAGATCACAGCCGCATATTGACTTGCAGCCAGGATGGAACGGCGCGATTGTGGTCAACTGCTGGCCGTCCTGCAACAGCGCCCATGCGACACGGCCCTGGGCTGCGCGGCGCGGTTTATAACAACGATCAGAACTTGATTGCCACTTACGGAGCAGATGGCCTGGCCCGTTTATGGAAAACCAACGGCAAGTCCCAGGCCAATCCCATCAACCATGGCGCGCCAATCACTGGCCTGGTCTTTTGCTCAGATGATCAGAGGGTGCTCACATTTGGGGAAAACGGCTATCTCAAGTTATGGCTGAACGACGGCCGGTCAACAGGCTCGCTCATGAAGCACAAGGATCGCGTTACTGGGGTTCTTGTCAGTCGGGACCAAAACCAGATTCTGTCCTGGAGTGAAGATGGAACCGCTCGATTGTGGAATATGAACGGTTCGTCCGCCATCAATCCCCTCATCCATGGGGACGTGGTTTTGGGCGCCTCCTTCGATCCTGAAGAGCGATTGATTCTCACATACAGCCACGATGGCTTTGCCCGTTTATGGGATCGTAGTTCGGGGCAACCCGTTGGGACGCCCATGTTTCACGGCGCCCCTCTGGTTGGCGCCCAATTCTCGGGCAACCGAATCTTCACTTATGGGGAAGACGGATCGGCCCGAGTCTGGCACATCATGAAAGAGACTGGCCAGGTGTTGACCCTCCAACACGACCAGTGGGTTCGAGGCGCGACCTTTTCTAAAAGTGGAGACATGGTTTTATCCTACAGCAAGGATAAAACAGCCCGGCTGTGGCGGACCTCGGATGGCGACCTCATGCAGACCATCCTACATTCGGCCCCCGTTTCAGGCGCCGTTTTCAACAAGAGGGAAGACAAAATGCTCACCTTCAGTGAAGACGGGACAGCGATGATCTGGGCTACAAAAAGCGGATCCCCTCAAGGGGCCGCCATGAAACATAAGGGTCCCGTATTACACGCCTCATTTTCCAAAGATGAAAGCATGGTGTTAACCTGGTCGGAAGACCACACAGCCCGAATTTGGAACGCAAACTCCGGCGCTCCGGAAACACCGCCCCTGGCCCACGACGGACCTATTCTAGGAGCATGTTTCAACAAAGATGAAAGTTTGGTTTTAACCTACAGCGAGGACGCAACGGCCCGGCTCTGGCGCTCCGACAACAGGCCCACCCTCCAGGAGCCGTTCCGCCACGATGGGCCTTTGCGCGGTGCAATATTCTCTCCTGATCAGATCCGCATATTAACTTTTGGCGACGATGGCGCTGCAAGGCTTTGGCGGATTCGGGACGGTGAACCCGGGCCGGTTATGCGCCACGACGGCGCTATTCGAGGCGCCATCTATACAAAAAAGGGCAAGCACATCTTAACTTACAGCGACGACGGCAGCGCGCGTCTCTGGAATTCTGCAGATGGTTCCCCTGCGGCCCAGCCCATGAGACATGGCGGTCCTGTTCGCGGCGCGGTTTTTGACAAAGAGGAGAAACACATTCTCACCTTTTCGGAAGACGGATCGGCTCGTATTTGGAATGCCGAAAACGGGCAGGCTATTGGAAAGCCCATGTTCCACGAGGGATGGGTTTTGGGGGCTCGTTTCATTCAGGACGACGCCCTTATTGTCACCCATTCCATGGACGGCTCCGCAAGACTTTGGTTCGCCAGGGATGGGGAGCCTGCCTCAGAGCCCTTATCTCACCAACTTCCCATACTGGACGTGGCCTTGAATGGAGATGAGAGCCTGTTGCTCACTTACAGCTTGGATGGCGCTGCGGGGTTGTGGCATGTAATAGATGGAAGCCCCGTCGCCTCACCGTTCCACCATAAAGGCGCGGTTACCCATGGCGCATTCTCTCCAGATGGGTCCAGGTTGCTCACTACCGGCGCTGATGGTCTGATTTTTATCAGGAACCTGGCCGTAGACCAAGGCTTCCCCAAGGAACATCTGCCTTTATTCGTGGAGGTATTGACGGGAACCACCATGAATCATCTCGGTAATATTATTGCCTTGTCTCCGGATGAGTGGGCCAAGAAAAAGGAAGCCTATCTTCCCATTGCCCATCAACTGTTTGAAAAAGGTGGCGTCGATCAAGGCTTCTTTCCCCTGCAAAAGAACTATTGGGAATAGCCAATCACCACATCAAGCCTCCTTTTTGCGGGCGTGAGGAAGGAGTTTGGCGAGTTCTTTGAGGCGGGTCAGATCCTCTTCCACGGTTGCTGCGGTTAACTCTCCCTGTATGGCAATCAACAAGCTGTTGTTTGCGATCTCCAAAATCATGTTGGGGCGCTCCATGAAAAAGGCGGTCATGGCGTTGTGAAGAAAGGCCTGGGCAAATTGAGGAACGCGGCATGCTACAGCAAAAGCTTGTGAAAACGCCTCTTCACTGGCGTGCTTCTGCTCCATGCCTGCGCATTTAATAAATTGAGAAAGATGCCTTGGGAACACGTTCATGAAGGGGAAGGGGTTGGGAAGCTCCAAGATCGCACAGGAAAAACCACCGCGAATCGCCTTAAGACCCGGATCTGATTTATAGTACCAGTTAAA
The DNA here is from genome assembly GCA_050294955.1 of Holophagae bacterium. Lineage (GTDB taxonomy): Bacteria > Acidobacteriota > Holophagae > Acanthopleuribacterales > Acanthopleuribacteraceae > JBNKOV01. Next base: position 95 of record JBNKOV010000769.1, on the reverse strand, counting down.
CAAATAAAAGGGTTTATCCTCATGAGTCCCCTCAAAGACCTGGCTGGCGCAGGAGATGGCCCCCTCGCGGAGCAAATCGAAGCGTTTAAAAACAG
>JBNKOV010000768.1:0-3148 GCA_050294955.1 Holophagae bacterium | reverse complement strand
CTCTCACTTTCATCCAAACGGGAAAAAACGCGCAAATCCCGTACAATCTGTTTGATGCGGTTGGTGCCTTCCAGCACAGTGCCCAAATGCCCAAACAACAAATTGAACTTTCCTTCAAAAGTGTGTAGCAGGGTGTCGCCAGCATCTTCCGCCAACTCCATGAGAAATCCCCGGAATGCCTCCAAATCCACCTCCATATTTTGAGCGCTCACATGGGCAAAATTCGTGGGATTATTGATCTCGTGTGCAACTCCTGCGGTTAGAATGCCAAGAGAAGCCATCTTCTCCTGCATGACCATCTGCTGCTGAGTCATTAGGATCTCTTCATTTTTCTGCTTTAATTCACCAGTCCTGGCTTCCACCTTTTCTTCCAAATTTCGGTTTGCGTCCAGTAATTTGAGATGGGTTTTTACCCTGCTAAGCAGTTCATTTCTGGATATGGGTTTGGTTACAAAGTCGTTGGCGCCCAGCGCAAAGCCAGTCACCAGATCGGAGACCTGATCCTTGGCGGTCAAGAAGATAATGGGCAGTTCGTGTACCGTATATTTCTCGCGCAGTTTTCGACACACCTCATAACCGCACATTCGCGGCATCATGACATCCAGAAGCGCCATGTCAAAGTGTTGACCCTCTTCCAATAGTTGGAGCGCCCGAGGGCCATCACCAGCTTCCACCACTTCATAACCATCACGTGTGAGCATATTGCGGAGAACGCGACGATTCACCGGTTCGTCGTCAACTATCAAAATTCGGGCTCCAGTTGCGACGTTTCGAGCTGATGCAAAACCAACCTCTTCACCGTTCCCAATGTCAAAAATGCGGTTTCGGCAATCATCCACAATGAATTGAGCTGGTTCGGAAGACATGGGTAGAGAAAAGGAGAAGGTGGACCCTACGCCAGGAGTAGATTTTACCCAAATCTTGCCCTGATGTAGCGTTACCAGTTGTTTTGTAATGGCAAGACCCAGGCCGGTTCCTCCTTGAGACCGGATGAGAGAATCACCGACCTGCTCAAATGATTCAAAAATCTGACCCAGTTGATCTTGAGCAATGCCGACCCCAGTGTCCTTTACATGAACATAAATTTCATCGGCACACTCTGCCGAGATAATGACAGAGCCCGACTCGGTAAATTTAATGCTATTTCCGATCAAATTATGAAGAATTTGCTGAAGGCGATTTTCATCAGCGAGGACAGGAGGCAACTCGGTAGGCGTCTCATTCTTCAAAACAATACTTTTACCGCTTGTCAGTGGTTTCGACAAAGTAAGAACAATATTTACAAGGGTATGGAGATCCAAAGGCTTTAAATGTAGAGTAAGATTTCTATTTTTTAACCTGGAGAAATCCAGGATATCATTCACCAGACTGCCAAGACGTTTGCCGCCAGAAACAATCATCATTAACTCGTGTTTCATCTGCTGATTAATTGGTCCAGCAGATTCGTCCAAAAGCGACTCTGCCAGGCCAATGATGCCATTGAGAGGTGTTCGCAGCTCATGGGATGTGTTGGCGAGGAAATCGTCCTTGAACCGGTCCATTTCCTTGAGGCGTTCATTCACTTGATTCTGACGTTCATTCAGGGTCCGGACAAAGTCTAATTTCTTCTGTTGATACCTGAGATAGCCTACCACAACAACCATAAATACAAAGCCATATATCAACTTAGCCCACCATGAAAGCCAGGGCGGCGGAAGAATGACTACCTTCACAGAAGCAGGCTCATCATTCCAGGCTCCGTCATGATTACTGCCTTTTACCTTAAAAGTATAATGGCCTGGATTCAGATTGGTATATGCAGCAACACGTTGCTTCCCATCGGTTTGCACCCATTCTTCATCAAAGCCGTCCATCATATAGGCATACTGTTGGTTTTCCGGCACAGCATAATGGAGGGCGGCAAAATGGAATGAAAACACATTCTGCTTATAGGTGAGCACAATGCGATCCGTGTAGTCAATGGCCATGGCCAGGGGTGAGGATGGGTTTTTGCTCTTTAACTTCACTGGGCGATTGGCGAGAAGGAACTCGGTTAAAACCACATTGGGGATATTCTTGTCATCAACGATTTGTTCAGGAAAAAAAGCATTGAGGCCGTTTACTCCACCAAAGAACATCTCGCCGCTTTTGCTCTTAAAGGAGGCGCCCGCGTTGAATTCTCTACTCTGGAGGCCGTCGTAGGCGTCATAAATTCGAAACACCTCCGTTTCTGGATCAAACCTTGTAAGACCTTTATTTCCGCTCATCCAAATCCTACCCAGCCCGTCCTTGTGCATGCGGTAGACGGAAGACCTGGGATGGCCTGGCTCCATGCCGTATCGAGTGACAATGGCCGTTTCATTTTTCAGAACAAGTTTATTCAGGCCGCCGTTGGTCCCAGCCCAAGCTACATCTTCGGCAGTGCATAAAACAGAATTTACGGTGTTGCTATCGAGTGTTTGGGGATTATCGCCTTTAGAAAAATGAGTGAATCTGGTTTCATCCCGGCTCAAAAGATTAAGTCCACCACCGGAGGAGCAGGCCCAAATTCGTTGGAAAGGATCTTCGTAGACATAAACAATTTCATCATGATAAGCAGGTTGACCCCATACAGAGCCTTCCTCCGTATCGAAATGCCACAATTCTTCACCTGAATCTATATCAACAGCGAGGATAGAATAGTCGGACGAGGGAACGTAGGCAATTTCACCAACTTGAAGCGCTTGACCAACATAACGATCACTAACGAGGGCAGGCACTTGCCAATCTTCGGAGATAGCTCGTTGATCGACAACGCTGAGGCTGTAAAGGGTATAGGTGCTTCCCGGAGAGAACATACCACCAGTAGCCCCATAATCACCAATGATTATACGGCCGTCTTCCACAGAAGGTGGTGCGAAAAATGGGGCCGTTCCTTCGGGGGTGTAGCGCCAGGCTTCCCGCTCTTCTGCGACATCATAAGCAGCAATTCCTGAACCATAAGCGACATAGACAAACTGGTCATCTGCAGATAGACCAGGCCAATTTTCATTCACACCTCGCGTCCCACATGCGGTGAGAGCAAGGCTGGCAAGCATGAGTAGTAGTAAAAGCCGCACTGACGGCCGTAATGTTGTGAACAAAGAACAACCTCCGGTAGGTTGCGGTTCTCTCCATGCAATTCCTGATT
>JBNKOV010000767.1:0-3154 GCA_050294955.1 Holophagae bacterium | reverse complement strand
CTCAGGTTTTAGCTTTGGGCCAAAGCGGATTTGTGGTATAAATTTCTTGAAAATCTGGTAAAATACGCGTCAGATCTCCCCTCACCTTCAAATCGCGTTTATTGCCATCCTAATTCGAGCCGAGTCACACTATGAAGCGAAACCGCACCACTACAAAAACCCTAAGCGCCGTCAAATCTCTTGTAATCATCATTACAACGGGGCTGCTACTCGCCTCCGTCATGCTTCAGGCTGCAGAACCTGACGCCAGGCACAAGGTGAACCTGGGCGCCATCTCATTGGTAGTGGAAACGGAATTTGAGCAGTTGGATCTCATGCGGCCTCGATATCTGGATTTGCACATGGGCCGCCTGTATGTCCTGGATGTAGACCTTCACCAGGTTCACTTTTGGAATATTGCAACGGGAAAACACGAAGGTTTTTTTGGGAGAAAAGGTTCCGGTCCCGGGGAGTTCATGCTCGACCATCGGGTTGGGGAGATCATCTGTTTCAAAGACAGAATCCTCATTGTGGACGAACAGGCCAGCAAGGTTCACCACTTCAATAACGACCACAAGTTTTTAAAGTCCGAGCCCATGGCTTCGGGTCGCTGGTTTTTTCGGAAAATGGACAACTATATTCTAGCGCAACACGTGTCCACCGCCTCAAGAATTGAAGAGATCGTTATGTTGGACAAGAACCTGAACACCGTTCGCGTTCTGGCGTCCAAAGAATATCTGGTCCATGAATGGCTCGACGAAGGCCGGTTTATCCACAGACCTTTTGCCGATCAGTTTGTGCTGGGATCAACGGGAGACCGAGTGTACGTGGGCCGATATGCCGACAACCGGATCAAAGTGTTCGACCAGAACGGGAATTACCTCCATGCCAAAGCGGTTCCAGTGGTCCAGAAAGACTTGGATAAAGAAGTCATTGAAGCCTTTAGAAAGTCGTACAAAGGCCAAAATCGAGTCAAGTTGGAGCTGGAAGACAAAGCGCCGTTTTTCAATCGGATCCTGCCCTTTGGCGATGTCATGATCATTGGCAACGTGGACCGCGATGGAAACTGGGACGGGGGCGTCTACTCCTCTGATTTAAAAAGACTGGGCAAGTTCGAGACATCCTTTCAGCAGGAACTGACTTTTTTCGGATCCTACGGCGGAAGTCTTATGACCGTCTCTTATGGAGACGATGATCGCCATATCATCCGAAAATGGGGCGTCGTGCGAAATACGAAGCAGGAATAGGACTCATAATTAGAACCGAGCGGCAAGGATCATCAGGTTATCGTTATTGCCTCGCCGAGTCGTACACTTTTTGAGAATATTTTTAACCATAACCTGTACGTCGTTGTCCCTTACCATGGTTTCCTCCAAATCCTCAAGGGAACAATTGCTTTCCACTTCATCAATCCCGTCGCTGGCGAGCAACAACACATCCCCTGCAACCAAACGCTGGGTTCCCCAAAATGGCGCGCATTTGGACAAATCCAGATACAACTCGAACCAGGTTTGCAGAAGATCTTCTGGATCAATTGTTTGCGGCAGACCTGTAATACTTTCAATACGCGCCAAAAGAGCTTGAGCATCATCCACGCTGGCGTCCATGATATCCACCCGCTTACGAAAAGCCGTTACCTCATATAGCGCCTGTATCATGGGATCCGTTTCGGTCATATCATCGATACAGCCAAATTTTCTCAAGATCCACCTTACCCCGGTAATGCTGGCTGAAACATCGCCAACAAACAAATTGGGATGAGACTCGTTGATTTTGGACAATTCACCACGACGCAGCAAAAAAAGATGGGAATCGCCAGTGCTGCACCAGTGGGCGCAATTGGGCTCCGCCAAAACCGAAATAAAGGTTGTGCTGCTCAAGTTATGTGGGTCCGCCGCTCTCTGATCCCGAATTTTCTCGTCAAGGCGAAAATGGCTTGTAAGCAGCTTTAGAGTATTCGAACCCACCGCCTCTTGGAAAACAGAGGAAAAGCCAGCCACGGCTGTTTCTCCAGCCGAACTGCCAAAATGAGCGTCGGCCAACAACATGACCGCCTCTCCAGAGGATAAACGACAAAAAGCCATGGCGTCTTCGTTCCCATCCATCTTTTTCTTGATGCAAGCCTTATGACCAGGAGCCAACCCGCCAGCCACGCGATCCTCAAACAGAAAAACCTCAGTGGATTTGGGTTTGGCGTATTGGGAACCGAAAATCAGATGCATATTGTCATTCATAATAAAACCGCCCAAAAATTTGCGTCGCCTCAGTCTACAACATCTGGAATCATAGCGCTATCCTCCTTTTCATAATGCCGCCACTTTAAAATACGACTGCACAGAAGCCAGTCAGATAAGAGACACCAGTCATTTCAGCGGATTAAATGGGATTTTAAACAGTATCGATCCGAAAAAAGAAAAATTTCCTACGTCTAAAATCTAAAATGCCGTTAAGCTTTTTCTATTTTCTCCGATAGTTTTATTTGCACGGAGGTGGTATTCATGAGCCGTTCCACCCGATTATCGACTGCGGCCCATATCATGATGTATCTCGCCTGGAATGAAGGCGACAGAGTTCGAATAGATGATATCGCAAAAAGCGCGAACGTCAACCCTTCGAGGCTGCGGCAGCTTTGCAGTTTGCTGGCCCAAGGCGGGTATATCAAGTCGTTCAAGGGCGCTAAGGGCGGCATAGAATCCTGCTGTCCTCCCGATCAGATATCTCTACTGGATCTCTGCATATGCATTGATGATCTCAATTTCTTCGCCCTGACACCCCATGAGGCTAACAAAGAAGACCCCATCGGCTCCGCCGTTGCCCCCATTCTTCAACAGCTTTATGACGACTACAATAATATATTCAAAGAGTATTTGAAGGCCACCACCATAATGGATCTTCTCGACTCTTCACAAGCTTTTCATCTACCCGCCGCCTCGGGCTCGACAAATTAATTGAATAATGGTTCCCTTTCAATTTGTTATGCCTGTTTTGCACCCAGACAAAATATCCGAGAGAAAAAGTAGATTGTAGAACGCTAATCTGGCCTACCTTTCATTTTCCCGTTTCAATCACAAACCCCCACGAACGTTCATTGCAAATTTAGGGTTTAGCGAGTCTTGGAATCGCTCTTTTTTATAGAGAGGTAGTTCTTGAAGCAAATGGAAATGACACATTCTTC
>JBNKOV010000766.1:0-3156 GCA_050294955.1 Holophagae bacterium | reverse complement strand
TAGATTTTGCCATACTTCAAGCAGATCAACCAGGCGCAGCCTCCATGGAATCTTTCGTCACCCTGCCGGAGAGAGACCGAAAAGCCGCCTTGGGCTTAACCGGCCAAAAGGGTAAAACGCTGCGTTTTCTGCATATTGCCGAAAACAATCAGTTGTTTTGGACTGGCATGGTCTACATCAATGTAGATGGAGAGGCCGCTACTGCCCAGGAACGCTATTACGATAAAAACGGAAATCTGCTAAATGCCCGTTCCGTGGATTTGGCTTCCGGGCAGAAGATAACTCTATTGCGAGACCACATTGGATCGGACGTGGTTCCGGAAGGCTCGGCCTGGATGGAGGTTGTTGCAGACAAAAACCTTATCGGCTATGAGCTATTCGGTTCGGCCCTCGTGGTCGATAACGACTTTTTTGCCGGCCTGCAGGGCCATTACCAGGCGGGCAGCCTGTTGGACTACCCTCATTTCGTTGGCAATGAACAGCAATGGACCGGCCTGGTGGCGGTCAACCTGGGCGACGCTCCAGCTACCGCAACCTTCACCGTATACAACGAGTCGGGCCAACCGTTGGAGAGTAAGACCGTGGAAAATCTGCCAGCCAGAGCCAAAACCACCCTGCTGGTGAACGACGAATTCAGCGCGGAAACCCTTGCAAACGGCGCATGGGTGCGGATGGATGGTGGCAGCGGCTCCTGGGCGGGCTTTCAACTGTGGGGGGACCATAACGGACCCAAGCGCAGCAATATGGCGGGCTTGAACGCAGTAATAATTCCGTCCCTGAAATAAAGCCAAAATGAAGGGTTCTCCTTTTCCTGTGGAGTAGCCCTAAAATACTCCAATGGTTGAGCTTTACCCTTCGGCAGCCCTTTGCCGAACTGCGCTTGCTTCCCATGCTTCGAAAGTTCGCCAGGTCTGTGTCTGGAACTCACTCATTGCAGTACGTTTGATATCCGATTTTCACGATATCTTGATTCTTCAGTCCTGTATTTTGTTTACGCACTTGGCGGCTCTTTTGTAATTGGACTTGTTTTCAGGTGTGCGCGGGACTATAATCTGCATTCTCTGGCATGGCATTTCCAGCAATGGAACTCCATGGATTGCTCGATATTGAGCTCCATTGCCATGGCCAATAAGGAGGTCAATGTGAAAGCAACGCTGGCTTGTTTTGCTTTTATGGCGATGATTTTCGCCTCATGTAACCTCATGGGACAGGGCTGCGTCGCAGTGCGACCCATGAGCTGTTCTTCTTCAACCACGTTCAGCGATTTGGGCTATGCGAGTAAAGGACAATGGCAAATTCAGACGTCCTACCGCTATTTCGAATCGTTCCGACATTTCCGTGGAGATGAGGAAGAAACCAACCGTGTCGAAGACGGCACTCAAGTGATCAATGTATCTCATGCAATGGATTGGAGCATTGGTCACATGCTGACTGACCGGTTCGGTTTGTCACTCAACATTCCCTTAATCAATAATGATCGAACATCTTTGTACGAGCATTACGGCAACAACACCACCCGAAACCCCGATCAATTGAGGTTTGGCACCAAAGCGTCGGGAGTAGGCGATATTCGCCTTACTTCCAGCTACTGGCTGTTTGATCCAACCCATGAGGGGCGGGGCAACCTTCAACTGGGCTTTGGAATTAAAGCGCCCACAGGCGATTCCGACGTGCAGGACCAATTCCACCGCAGGGATGAAAATGGAGAGGACTTCACCATAGTCAAGGCTGTAGACCAATCCATCCAAATTGGAGACCAGGGCTGGGGTTACACTTTGGAAGTGAACAGCTTCTTAAGCGTATCACCCCGAACGTCGCTGTACTTCAATGGTTTCTACATGTTCAATCCCAAAAACACCAACGACACACTGACCAGGGGCACATCAGACGGTGTCGATCCCTTAATCGTAAACCATTCTGTAGCAGACCAATATGCGGCGCGTATGGGAGCCAACAGCTCCGTGCTCAGCCGTTTAGGCATCATGCTGGGATTGGGAGCGCGAATCGAGGGAATCCCCGGCCACGATCTCATCGGCAGCAGCGACGGCTTTCGCCGTCCGGGTTACATCGTCAGCGTCGAGCCCACCATCAGCTATATGTTGGGCAACGTAGACCTGACGCTCAGCGTGCCCGTTGCCTTATACCGCAATCGCACCAAAAGCACCTACGACCTTTCCGATCCTACTGGAAACCGCCATGGTGACGCAGCATTTGCGGACTACCTGATCAACCTCAGCTTCGGCTACCGGTTCAAGCCGGGTAAATAAGGATACCAAACCGATAACCGCAGGAAGGCGAAGCGGTTTGGTGATCCAAAATCTAGAACTGCACGCCTCCTGCACTAACAACGCCAACAGCGCCGATGCAACAGAGCCTCTTAGAAACCTTTGTTTCGAAGGCTCATTGCATCGGATGCGTTGTCTGAAATAAGACCAAGTTCTCATGGTGGCCTGATGGGTTTCTGACAAGAGGGTCTGGCGCCTTGAAGGCGGTCTCAAAATACGCTTCAACACCGCCTTGTTTCTTGTGGTTATCGGGCTGATGGCCTAGAATAAGAGCTTGTCGGCGCCGTTTTTGGGGGGGAATCCATGATCAGCGCTGATAAGTGGTTTCGTCAATAGGTCCGGGCTGTCTTTGGGTCTCCCTGTGAGTTCTCGCGGCGGTCGTTTATCATGGTTGCCGTTTTCGGGCAGCTGCTTTATTTATTTCAACACCGCTGGGTGTTTTCAAGGAACGTTTTTCCATGCAGATTGAAGGTTATTCCATATCACCACAACAGGCTCGCATCTGGCAACTTCAGGAGAAGTTGGGGCCTTTGCGCGCTGTGGCCGCTCTGAGTATTCAGGGCTCCTTGGACGAGGCGCTGCTTCGTAAGAGTCTTTCCTGGCTGGTGGCCAGCCACGATATTTTCCGCACGTCTTTTGTTGTTCCTGCTGGTCTCATGCAACCCCTTCAGGTGATTAGCGATCAGGTGGATTTAGAACCCATTCCCAGGCGCGACGAATCCTGGGAAGATCTGATGGCTGCTGAGATCCATGCTTCAGTCAAGCCTGGCTCCACCCTTTATCCCAGGACGGCTATTGTTCCTATAGATGCCAATCATCATGTGCTGGTGTTTAGCGCGCCCGGTCTCTGTTGCGACGGTTGGAATCTTAA
>JBNKOV010000765.1:0-3158 GCA_050294955.1 Holophagae bacterium | reverse complement strand
ATCAGAGGACACCTGAAAATCCAACTCTTGGACTTCTGCAGGACCAGTTTGATATTTATCTTCCTGCTCCAGGCATGGATTCGTTTTTTTAGATTCCCCAGAATCAGCTTCGTGATCTGGGATTTGGGACAAATCATCCTGTCCCAACTTACTGGTCTGAGCCGCCAGCACCGCTGAAAGCCTGGGGTCATTGTTACTTTCGCCGTGATTCTTACTGGAGGCAGAAGCCACATCTCCGCCAGGTCTATCATCCTGATTGCCATGGCCAATTTCATGTTTCTTAGCCAATTGTCTCAAAGGCTCCGGGTCTCTTCCAGCCTTGATGACATCTGCATAATCGAGGGATAACTTCCATGTAGCGCCCAGGTAAGCCTTATACCCATCAATTTCCCCATCAGAGTGAAGACAATTCGCCAATCGCGAGAAATTCTTTCTCGCATTGTTGTAGGCTTTCAAATCGTCCTGAGGTTCCACCAAGATCCTGGCCAGGTCCGACGGCAGATAAAGGCTGCCATCGTCGAGATCATAAATGACATTCACTCGCTCTCTACTGATATGTGGGCCAGATCGCTCTCTTTTCATCATAAGAATCACGCCTCCATAACTCATCATTTACATAAATACAGCCATATTGTGCATAGGTCAAGGCAAAAGGCCAGAGATTTAACCCATTTCTTTCAAATAGTTTGTCAACACAAAGCTCAAAAGAATCAAATATGCGCGAGCATTTTTTTAAAGAATTCAATTCAAACGCACACCTAACAACTATTTACAAAAAAGCCTCTTGAATAAATAAGTAAATGGGGCAGGTGTCACCATATAAAAGCGACTCAGGGCAGATATTCCCCTAGGTTTTTACTACAAGCAACTTAAAGAAGCCACCCTACTAAAACCCTGAAAACTCCTAAAATATGGGCGAAGGAAAAATCACCTAATCGCGAAGAGACATCCTTGTGAATCAGAAAACTTGGAATACTGCGGGATTAAAATCAGATTTTATTATATGTTCAGACACGTATTTGATATAATACACGTGTGGAGCAAGGTTGAAGGAGGCATTATGCCTACCAGGCGTCATTACGTCCGTGTTTACCTGGCTACTTCTCCCGACACTCTCACTTCCAGAATCCTAAAGCTCCAAAATTTGGAGACTGGATCTCTCTCCCCTCGGATTCCCCACATAAAAGAATCAAGACAACCAACATAATTTCAGTTATATAGGCGCGAATTCCATTCAAAAAGGGCCATTAGAAATAGATAACAAATATTGAGGTATCAGGCATGAATAATGAAGTCAAACAGGAAATAATCGATTACGTATTAGAACTGGGAAAGGATAAGTTGGAAATAATGGGGTTAAGCGCAGACTCATTGGATGAAGATTTCGACCTGATTGACTCTGGATTCGTTAACTCCATGAGTTTTTTAGAGTTACTCGAAAAAGTTGAAAACCAATTTGAAGTTGAGATTGATTTTGACGGATATGACCCCACCGAAATGACCCAACTAAGCGCATTCGCAGAAGTTATAGCGAAATGCAAACAAGCGGACACATTATTGCCATGTGAAAAAGACGGCATTATCTACACTAAAATGGAAAAAGAGGACTTGCAAGATGTCGTTTTCTGCTTCTCCAATTTTTTCAGAAGCGAGGAACCCTTAACAAAAAGCATGGGGTTTACGACTGACGAATTTAGCCCAGTAGCAGAGAGAACCTGCATTCAAGCAGTGGAGCATGGTTTTTCCCTCATCGCTCGCGACAAAAGTACTGGGAAGCTTGTGGGTTTCTCAATCGGAAAGGACTATACCCAAAGCACCTTCTCACAATGTGACGAAATTAGTTCCAAGTTTCATCCTATCCTCGAACTTCACAACGAGTTAGACGATTTCTACCAAAAGATGCACTTCCTTAAAGAAGGAGAAGTGTTTTTGAATCACGCCATGGGCATAGACCTGGACTATTTCAAAGATCACCTTGGTGGGAATGATGGGCCACAATTAAACATAGTCCCAAAACTGGCGTCGCTCACTTACGCGCTTGCTGAAAAAAAAGGCTTCAAAAAAATCATAGGACACGCCACAAGCCTATTTACTCAACGGCTTTATAAAAAATTCCACTTCAAAGAGGTCTTTCGCGTTAGCTATAAAACATTTTCTTATAAAGATGACGATGTTTTCCGGAACATAAAATGGCACAGCGGCTGCGTGCTCTTTGAGAAAACCCTACCCTAACAATACTCTAATCAGGAGGCGTGACGTGTTAAAAATATCGGGAAATAATCTTGCAGATGGTTTCGTTGCTTCAGTGCGCCAAAACCCCAGCCAAACCGCCCTAGAAGTGGCTCACGAATACGGCGCATCCCTGGGTTTTCACTCCTTAACCTATGAACAATTGGGCAAATTGGTTGATGGCATTGCCCATTTAATCCAAAAGGAATGTGATGAGTACGAAGGTTTGATAGGCGTACTGGCTCACCGAAGCGTTCCAGCATATTCGGGAATTCTGGGCATCCTCTGCTCAGGAAATGGATACGTTCCACTTAGTCCGAAATTCCCTCACGCCCGTAACGCGCAAATAGTTGGAATTGCAGGTCTCAAGACACTGATTGTTGGAGAGGAATGCATTGACGAACTCTCAGGCCTTCTCAATATCCTTGACAGCAACCCTGAGGAAAAGGACAGAACCTCCCTCACAATCATCTCTGTAACACCCTTAGACGCTGAGCTTGCGGCCCGCCATCCCTCCCATCAATTTATTAACATTAAGAAGAAAGCAGGGTCAATGAAACAGTTGGAAGCCCGCGATGTCAATCCAAAGGCCATCGCCTATTTACTGTTTACATCGGGCAGCACGGGCGTCCCCAAGGGGGTCCCGGTAAATCACTCAAATGCCATAGCATACATTGATTATATGTATGAATGGTATCGACCATCCCAAAATGACAGGATGTCTCAATTTTTTGAATTAACCTTTGACCCCAGCGTCCATGACCAGTTTCTATGCTGGAAGGCAGGAGCCTGTCTTTGCAGCGTACCACAAAAGTACACCATGTTCGCTGCCTCTTTCAGCCAATCTCGCAGATTAACAACCTGGTATTCAGTCCCTTCGGCAGGGATGATGCTCGCCAGGAGAAAATTGCTTAAACCCAATTCTTTTC
>JBNKOV010000764.1:0-3161 GCA_050294955.1 Holophagae bacterium | reverse complement strand
GCGGTTGAATCCCTTGCAGATAGAGCGGCAAGGGAACCAAACAACTTTCAACCACGCCTCGAAATTGAAACCATTAACGCCCTTGATCATGTGAAGATTGTAATTAAAGATAATGGTGTAGGAGTTCCTGAACAGCACCTAGACGAAATTTTCACCCCATTCTTCACGACCAAACCTACTGGCCAGGGAAATATTGGTTTGGGATTGTCTATCTGCTTTGACGTGGTGGTTCAAGAACATGGCGGCCAGATTAAGATAGACACAAAAGAACTATCCCACGCTATTTTCACCCTATTACTGCCAAAATAGGAATTAGGGCTTAGAAGCAAAAAGGGGTCATTGGACCCCTTTCTTAGCAATCAGGAATAGTGAATGGACTGGGGAAGTAATGGGCTTTTTTTCAAAGCCATATCTAATTCTCGCTCATTTCTTGGATGCGAAAAATGGTTGCCGATAGCCAAACGCACCAATTCACCCGCCCTTTTTAGGGAATGGAAGGCTCCGTTACTTTTTCCATGTCTAAACTGTTCTCTAGCCAGGCGAAACCAACCGCCTGGGTGCCTGGGGTTTTTGTCAACAAAATGCTCCCACAGTTCGATTACCGCATCAACCTCGCCTCGTATGCGGTGGTAGGTGCAAAGAGACTCCAAATATACAATAGACCCTGGAGCCAGTTTAGAAAGATTATCCAGCTGTTTTAAAGTTTTATGACTTATGCCATTCTCCTCCCAACTCTCATCAAGTCTGTATTTTAAAGTTGGGACGTGATCAGGCTGAATCGCTAGAACCGTGTCAAGGTAGAAAGAAAGCAGGTCTCTTCTTCCTTGAATTTTTAGAATCTCAATTAGAAGGCTTAATGCAGGCAGGTGTCTCGGAGCGTACTTAACTGTATTCATAAGACATGCCAGCGCCTCCTCATTTCTGCCTTCCCAAAAGAGAAATAAACCGAGAGCATAAGAGCAGAAGGACAACTCTGGTTCTTTCTCAACAGCTAGCCGAAGTAATTTCTCTCCAGTGACCGAATGGCCTTGTAAATATGCGCCCCATCCCTGAAAAACCAACCGGTGTTCCAGAGGCGACACATGCTGCGCAGCAGCTTTCAATACTGCGCCCGCTGAACTGCCAAACCCGGTAAGTTTTAGTAAATGTGCGAGATGCCATGACACTGCGATTTGATCTGGTCGCTTGGAAAGGACCATTTGATAGTGAGAAATGGCCTTTGACCAGTCCCCTTTCAATTCAAGGATCTGACCTAATTCTAACCTCTTCTTCCAACCTCCTGGATGTTTTGCCACATACTTTTCGAGTCGCCGTTCTTTTTCAAGACTCAAATCCGCGCCAGAATCTCCATGAAAGAGGTGCGCATAAAAAATAATTCCTTTAGGAAATTTCACAGAAGTCATTCTTACCGTATCGAGATGAACAGGATCAACGACTTTCTTTAGCATGGCTTTTGGTGAATTTAGAGCCACCAGTTGAGTTTCGGACGGCTTGGGCGGCTCCATTCTGTTATTGTTAACAGCAGCCAGTTTACTCTTAATTTCGGCCCTCGCCAATTGAATCCTTTTACGAACATTTCCGATAGTCAGGCCGCATTCTTTGGCAATTACGGTATATGCCTGGTCTTCAAGGAAATGAAGTACAAAAGGGATCCTGAGTTTTGCGGGTAGTTCGGCAATAAAGAGCAATAAAAGGCGAGTTTCTTCCGTATAAATCAGGTGTCGATCCGGACGGGCGATCTTGTTGCCTTTTTCATTTTTCTCCCAAAACCACGGATCTTGTTCTTTTACAGGTGTGTTTTTACGGTTCCGATACATATCAACGCAGTGATTGTAAACAAGGCGGGTGAGCCATGCCTCCACATTGCGAATATTATTTGAACCGTCCTTAATCCAGTGATAAGCCTTGAGCATGCAATCATGAAGCGCGTCTTCTGCGTCTTCTTTGTTTCCGTTAAGCCAGCCAAGACAACGAACCATTAATTTGGGCTGTATACGTTGCCACAGAACCCAGAAATCCTGTTCTTGATGGCCAAAACCGTCAAATTCCCCCGAATTATATTGCTCATCTTCAATCGTTTCATTTTGGGTGGATTGATTCAAACCCGCCCTATCGTCAATAAAGTCAAAAGCATCCTCACGCAAGATTCCTCTCCTTATACGCAAGGTGAACATAGCTTTTAGCGCCTACCGCTGTTCTGAATTGCCTCAATCTCGATTCAATACATAGAAAGACCGAGTCATCTCTTATGGATGGAAGTACTCGAGAGAAATTTGAGAGTAAGGCAACTTGGGTGAATGTATACCCAAAAATCAGAAAAGCGGCAAGGGCAATGCATTCATTCACCTTGACCAATTGAAATCAAAACGTAGACGTTAAAAACTGAAGCTTGTGATTTTTTTTTGAATTTTTTAACGAGAACAGAACCCATAAGCCTATAATTGAAGCGGGATAAATTCCATCTAGAAGGTAACCGGAGAAATCTAGCTGCCTGAGAAAATAGAAAGGATGCTCAATCTATTGCAGCGCAGTCTATCATAACAACGCCTCATGCTCACATAGGACCTTCGTGATCCATTGATTCGTGATCTGGTTTTGTAAAATTTGAGCTATTTTTCTGTCCCAGAAACTTTTTCAGGCATGCAAAACGAAGATAAATATTAAAACCTCTAAAAATTGAACCATTGCAAAAAGCCACAAATCAGTCACTAATTCAAGCCAAGAAACTCTTTTTGCAAAAAAACAGAATAAAAGTTGAGAGATAAATTCTTGACTAGATAGGCCAGTTTATGTCGGCATGCCGACATTTGTCAAAATCATCCATTTTGAATTAAGGCAAGAAGTTCAGCGGTTGTGAGTTGTGCGACTTTTTCTCCCCCTTCAAGGAGAGAATCTGCAAGCTCTCTTTTCTCTCTGTGGAGTGCGACGATTTTTTCTTCAATGGTTCCTTTTGTAATGAAACGATATACGGTGACATTTCTCTTTTGGCCTAAGCGATGCGCTCTATCCGAAGCCTGGTCCTCGACTGCGGGATTCCACCAGGGATCCATGTGCAATACAAAGTCCGCCTGCGTTAAATTGAGGCCCAAGCCTCCTGCTTTTAAGCTAATCAGAAAAACATCTCCCTCACCATTCTGGAATGCCTGAATAGCTCGCCTCCT
>JBNKOV010000763.1:0-3161 GCA_050294955.1 Holophagae bacterium | reverse complement strand
CCATCCAAGCGCCATTGGCAATGCAAGCGTGGATTAGCCGGCGAACACGCGCTAGATTGTCCTGAACGCCCGCAGCTGTGTAAACGGGGAAGCCTTTTAAAAAATGAAGTTCGCTTTTTTTAAAATTTTGGGAGAAACCCAGGTTCAGGAAACCGGAAAGCTGAAAGGCAGTCGCAAAAAAGCCAGATGAGGATGTCAATCCTTTCCAACACTCAGCAGGGAGAACGCCTTGCAGCAATTTATAGAAGCTGTCACGCCCCTTTAACTGACTAATAGCACCCTGCGAACATAGGTAGGAGGAGTGACTTTTATAACCCTCCTCCTGCTTGAAGCAAGCGAGATATCGGATATATGCCGCCAGGGGGGCGGACTGACACTCTATACTGCGGATCACATCTGCATGGTCCAGGTAGACCTGCCTGGCCCGATTATGAAACTTTTCTGGTTCCCAAACGTCAGAATCCCTGGCATTTACCAAACCCCGCCAGGCCTTAGCGGTTGAACCACCTACTATTTCAACCAACTCCGGGACATCCTCTTTTAGAAAAGCGGCCCAAAAAGAATCTTGTAAAAAAGACAGACCATTGTTCCAGAGACGAGCGAGATGAACCGGAAGCTTTTCCTCAAAAAACGGTTTTAAAAAGGCGTCATAATAACCGCCATCATCTAGATCCGGTTTATCCTTTATACCATAGCCATGGAAATACCGTTTTAATATTCCCAGCAATAGGACCATGCGAATGATAGTTGCCTGAATTCCTTCTTCAGTTTTTATCCGGGCTAATTGCAACCAGAGGGTAACCATGCTCAATAGAAAATCATCACTGAGGTCGTAATGCCAACAGGTGGCTTTTTGGCTGGCTTCAATATCCGGAATCGCCTTAACTCGAGGATAACACTGCAAGAAAAGGTCTTTTAGATCAGGATCAGTATGCAGGGTGATCTGGCTGAAGCAGATTCGAAATGCAAACAAATCGGCGCAAACCTCTTCCCAGTAATATGCAGGCTTCAAACCAGCACTTTTATTTGTATTCTTAGAATTGGGACCAAAATCAATCACTAATTCTTCTAAATCAAAAACTTTACTAGCCTTACTATTATCTTCATCCGATGGCTCCGTCAAATTGAAGCCTAGGCGGTTGAGTTCACCCTCCATCATAAATGGAGCAAAATAATGACCCATTTCATGGGCTGCCAAAACAAGACCTTCGATACTGGTAAGAAGGCGAGAACCCATGGAAACAACAGTTTCTTCCCGATTGATCATCATCTCAGGCGTATTATTGAATTTGGCGAGATGCGGAGAATGACCAATCTTTAAATCTCGAATCAGCCGAGGATAGTGATTCACAATTTCCCGAACGCCTTCCTTCATATTGGGGCCTAACAGATCATCTATTTGCCGCTCGGTCAAACCAGCCGATTCCAAAGGACTATCCATTATTTTAACAACATCTCTTGCGGGTTTGAAAATACTTTCAAAATAGCCCATAAGATCACAACCAATTTCGAAAATCAGGCTGTTGATCATCCATGAAATACCAAGAACCTTCAGGCCATGCTGCGCTCTCAGATCAGACAAGCGGGAAAAACCTCTATCGTGGTGGGGGAAACTTCCCGGTTGCCGCTGACTGATGATTTCCTGGACAGCACTCACCACATTGAGCATGTATGCCTCCATACCCTTGAATACTTCCAGCTTTACTATATGACGAACAGGTTCCAACTCACGGTATCTCTGGTTAATAAAATCGAAATACTCTAAAATCCGACCAGTCTTACCCTGCCCCTCTGACTTTTGATACCCAAGAGTGAATAAAATTCCCAGATGATGCTCCAAATACTTGGCAACATCGGCGAAAAGATAGGTTAGATTGGGCTCTGCCAGCAAACCATCAATAGCACAAATAGTTGCGAACAACATATCCCGTGTTTCTTGAGAGACTTCATCGGCAAAACGCCGATTCAATAATTCTCGGAATCGCTCTTGCCCCTTAAAATTCGATGTTGCAACCCATGCATCCTTCGTCGCCTCAAGGGCCTGTATTTGGGCTTCCTTTTCACTCTTTCTATGGCCAGGAATATTCTTGGCATCTTCCATGATTCTCGTGATTTTTTCGCCCCATGACTTCTCCTGGTCGAGAAGCCCGTCTAAAATCCGTTGTACATAGCTTTCATCCATCAACGAGATAACGGCATCCTGCCTTGAACCTCCTAAATCTTCAATTGAATTTAGCTGAAAGGCCAATTCACATCGGATGGCGTAAACGACAGAAGAATCACCATCTGCCAGCCTTTGAAAAAGCAAGTGAAGGACCGCCAGATATTCAGCAAGGTCGGTTTCTTTTGAAAAAATTTCAAAATCATTGCGTCCACACACCCAGCGATTTTCAAACTCGTGATTCTTTGCTACGACCTTCTCAAGATCCTGGAATGCCCGAATGACTGCAGAAATATTTCCTGGTCTTACCGAAAGGAGAGAACGAGCATTGAAGAGAGCCACCTTCTTTTCTGAGGGATAACGGTAATAGGAAAAGCGGTCTTGCAGTCTCTGGTAGTCTTTGGGGCAATCACCTAAGAGGGAAGACAGAGCCGCCTTGGTCTCACTGTAAGGACATCCATAAGTAGTGTGTGAGAGTTGAAAAAGTGGGCCATCGCCAAAGAGATTTAAAAAGTCGGGACAATTTTCCAACAGATTACCTAGCAGATTTTTGGCTCTTGCCATGGTCAACCGTTTTACCGGCTGCATTAATGCTTCCAAAACACTCGGATTCCTCCCTCGCAGAAAGATGGTCAGCTCAAAGTAACCACTTGCAATCGTGGGTCGAATAAACCAGGGCAGGCATTCCTTGTCAAAACGGATCCCCATTTCCTTCATTTGGCAGTGAAACTCATAAACCACAGCGAGATATGCAAGAGTTTTGAATTTGGCATAGCCTTTTCGATTCATGACGGGGTTTAACTTCAGCTGATAGATCGCCAGCAGATCTCGTGAGTCCGACTTGCTTTGCACAATAGAAGCCAACTTATTAAATTCGCCCTTTTGCTCATTTTTAAAAATTGAATTTCTATAATCAAACCGACAGTCTTTGTGGCTAAACGTTTTTATGGTTCTAGACTTTATATGTAAAGCCTCACAAGAATTAAATACATCTTTTAAT
>JBNKOV010000762.1:0-3163 GCA_050294955.1 Holophagae bacterium | reverse complement strand
ATCAGCCCTTCGCTGGTTTGGCCGATTTGTTGAAGAAAAAGTAATCGAAAATAGCCCTTTCTGGACCATGTAGGATATTTTGAGACAGTATTTGTCTGGCGTTGCCTATTTAAGGAACTGGCTTCATAGATTTTTATGTGTTTTTCTGTGCTTGAGTTAAGCTCCATTTTTCAGTTATGCGGCCTAATTTGGTTGCATTTATCTTGCTGGTGGTATTTGTCTGATGGAGTGTATGTCTCCTGCGTTTTCGGGATTGGTGCGGTTTACCCTTGATTTTAATTTTTTCAGGTGTTACGATTGACTTTCACCAAGTTTTGAAAGCCACCAGTTTCCCAATTAAACATGATTTGAAGGAGTACAAATATCATGCGTAGTTTTTTTCTTGCTTGCCTTGTGGCAGCTTTGCTTCCTAGCCATGCACAAACTATTATTTCCTTAAATAACCCAAATTTTGATAACGACATTCTTTTGGAAGGCGCCTGGAGCGCTACCGTATCGGGCTGGCAAACAACTGGTTCGGCTGGATACTTCAACCCAACCGAAACTCAATACCCTACAGACGATCAGACTCGCGCCAACGTTGGTTTTGCCAACAACGGATCACTCTACCAGGTAACCAGCGAGATCTTGAGCGTCAATACGGAATATACTTTAACGCTTGAAGTGGGTCGCCGCTTCGATTTGGGCGCCCAGATCCCGATAACACTGAGATTCGTGGCTGCCGGCGAGGTGCTTGCCCAAGCCGGTGGATATGCCATTAATCCAGGCGAATGGCGCACTGTTACCTTAAAAATGGTCGCATCGGCGGCTCATCCCCTTGGAGAGTTGCTGGAAGTTCACTTGATCTCAACCGATGTGCAGACAAACTTCGACAATCTTTCATTAACTAAATTAAGCGTAAATCAACCCTCGGAGGATCAACTCACGCTCATTGGTGAAGATGCTTCTATTTATGTCGAGCGTAATAGTACGACTACTAATAATGGTTTTAATTCTCTTTATCTAAAAAATAATGGTCGAGCCTTTTCCGTTTTTGAGGATACTTCTCAATCAAAAACCTGGTTTGTTGGCAATCAAAGCCGTGATTTCTTTATTAATGATAGCCTTGATGGCGAAATAGAATTCAGGCTAAGAGAGAATGGTGACTTAAATCTCTTTGGGGATTTGGATCTAGGTGGTAACCTTCAGGTTGGCTCGTCTATATCGGAGGGCAATGTACAGGTGGGCGGCGCGCCAACCCGACAAGGGCAGTTAAGCGTGGTTGGTGAAGATGGCTCTGTTTCAATTGAAAGGAATGGCGCAACCGTTAACAATAACCAAACTACCTTGAATTTAATGAATAATGGTAGGGTTTTCATTGGATTGGAGGATACTTCACAGTCCAAACTCTGGTACATGGGAAATCAAAGCAATAGCTTTTTCATTAACGATTCCGGTGATGGTGAAATAGAATTCAGATTATTTCCAAACGGCAATTTAGATCTTAATGGGGTTGTAACCGAAATGTCGGATAGGAACGCCAAGGAAAATATACAATCCATCATTCCCGGCGATGTTCTTTCCAGGGTTCTGAGCTTGCCATTGTCCACATGGAATTATATAGACACTGAGGATCATGTCCGGCATTTGGGGCCAATGGCTCAAGACTTTCACAAAGCATTTGGTCTAAATGGCGATGACACTGGGATCACTTCACTGGACACCGCAGGGGTGGCCCTGGGCGCCATCCAAGGCTTGCATCAGGTAATCGAGGAAAAGGACGCAAAAATAGGCCAGCTTGAGTCTCTTTTGAGCGAGGTAACCGATTTGTTGTCGGCTCAGGAAGCGCGACTTAAGAACCTGGAAGCGGCATTGCTCAAGTAGAAAACTGGCCGGAGTCGCAAAGGTGGGCTCCGGCCCTTTCAAAATACGGTTTCATGAGGCGGCAATATCCCAAAAATCGTCATCCCATCGGCGCCATAACCCAACGCTGCTCTTGCACAAAACGCCTGGACGTGTGATGATTTGGGCGGATGAGGGAGAGGCGTTTTATGGAACGGATCATCGAGGCCCACGAACTGGATGTTTACCGCAATCGGTTCAAACATATCTTGGATGTTCGCTCGCCCGGAGAATTTGAGGAAGATCACATGCCGGGCGCTATCAATGTGCCCATGCTGAATAATGCCCAGCGCGCCGAGGTGGGAACGCTGTATAAGCAGAACCCCTTTGAAGCCCGAAAGTTGGGCGCCGTCTACGCCTTGGAAGCCATCCAACGTTTCATGCAATCTTCCATCATGTTAAACGCCTCAAAAAGCGACGGGTTCCTTATCTATTGCGCCCGAGGCGGTCAACGCAGCGGCTCCATTTCCCTCGTGCTCTCCCAAGTCGGTCTTGCCGTGTTTCGTCTACAACGGGGTTACAAATCCTGGCGGTCATATGTTAACCATCTACTTTCTAGTAGGTTGCCCGGGCCGGTTTATGTGTTGCAGGGCTATACCGGAAGTTGGAAGACCCGAATATTGATGGCTCTAAAGGATAGGGTTAACATTCTCGATCTTGAGGGTTGCGCCCTTCATCGGGGTTCCTTATTGGGCGATTTGCCCGGTAGAACGCAGCCTGGCCAGCGCGCCTTCGAAACATCCCTGGCCGAGTCGATCCGGCAGATGAACCCCAATCTTCCCACCCTTATTGAAGGAGAGAGCCGCAAGATTGGACGATGCGCCATACCCAAACCCCTTTGGGATCAGATGACAGCGGCCAACCATCTCTGGCTTGAAATACCTCGATCCGTGCGGGTGGGATTTATCCTTGCGGATTACCACGACCTCAAGAACACCGAATATTTAAGCAACCGTCTAAAAAGACTCGCGAGGTATTTACCCAACAAAATAAGCGCCGAATTGGCCCAGCACATGGAAATGGGAGAGTGGGAAAGCTTCGTAGACAAATTGCTGGCCCATCACTACGACCCCCTCTATGGAAAATCCAGGAAAAACCGCGAACCCATACAGGCCGACACCTTCCAACAGGCAGTAGACCGGGTGGCCAGGCGCATTTGCCTCGCCAGCGCCCCAACATAAGGCGAAGAAGCGGATATGTCAGACTTCGAAACATTGGTGGACAAATACCACAACCTGGTCATGAGCCTCATAAGACGTTATTACGGAGGTAGATTAACCTC
>JBNKOV010000761.1:0-3163 GCA_050294955.1 Holophagae bacterium | reverse complement strand
ACTGTAAAGGGATTTCCTGTTCCGGTCCGAGTTTAGTGCAAAACTATGGGGACCAATTAAGGGAATTTGTAAATGGGCCATCGCGGGAAATACGTACAAACTTTCGGCATTTCTTAGCGATAACCCTTTATTTCTTTCCCTTACATAGATACATGCGAAAAAGAGGCGGTAATTAGCTCAAGAAAAATATTAAAATTCGATGATCGCCTTCGGAACTTGAAAGAAGGATCCCATCCAACATGTTTCTCTATAGGCACTTAAATTATGAGAATCGAAAATCATTTGGTTTTATTCTCCCCCAGAAATTCTGCTAAAATCTCCACATGGGGCGGCGCCATCAGGGATTCGTGGTTGCCCGGGATGGTGATCATCTCGTGAATTATGCTACTTTCTCGCCATGCCTCCAGGAAAGGGGCCGGGTCCCTTTCTTCGCAGATGAAGACGGTTACTGGTCCCATGTATCGGTTTTTGTGGGTTTGAGCGGCGAACTGGTTGTTGCGGTAGGTTCGGAACAAGGGCCTTAAATAGTCCTCTGTATAGCCGTTCTCAGGGTAATGAGCGTTTAGCCTGGTTACCAATAAGGTCAATCGCTCATCCTCCGTCAACGCCTCCAAATCCTTTCGGGTTAGGAAATGGTTGTTGTGCTCCGCGTAAACCGAGGCGAACCTGCGCATAACATCAATTTCATCCACAGGATCCAGCCAGGGGATGGTGTCTATGACATAGACCGCGTCAACCGTCTCCCCCAGAGCTTCCAATTGGAACGCCATTTCCAAAACCACAATGCCGCCCATGCTCCAACCCGCCAGGGTATAAGGGCCATGAGGTTGAACCGTTCTCATTTCTTTGATGTAGGCCTCCGCCATGGCTTCAACCGTAGGAATATGAGGGGTGCTCGGAATGAGCCCCGGCGATTCGAAGGCGTAGATGGGACGATTCATATACGGCGCTAATTGGAGATAACCCATTATGCCGCCGAGAACCGTATGGGGCATGAAGACCGGTCGCCCTTCCCCTTGCTCCTTGATGGCCACCATGGGAGAGTAAGGCAGGCCGCCTTCAGCATTCCTGAGGAGATGGGCCATATGAGCCACGGAACCAGCTTCAAATAGAACGGTAATGGGCAGGTTCACGCCAAATTGCTCTTGAACACGACTCATGAGCCGCACCGAAAGCAGGGAATGACCTCCAAGTTCAAAGAAATTATTGGCGCGTCCCACTCTAGGGACGCCCAAAAGTTGAGCCCATATCTCACAAAGGGTTTGCTCTAAACCGTCTATCGGTGGTTCATAGTCCAGGCTGGGATTCGCGAATTCTGGTTCTGGCAAGGCTTTGCGGTCCAACTTTCCCGCCGGGTTCAGAGGCATGGCTTCAAGGAAGGTGAATGATGCCGGGATCATGTAATGGGGCAATTGGCTGTTCAACAAATCGCGCAGTTGACTAGGAGTTGGGGCTTGATTCTCACAGACCAGATATGCGGCAAGCGCACTGTCGCCACCGTTCTGGCGAGCAACCACTGCCGCCTCATTTACATTTGGCGCATTGCGTAGAGCCGCTTCAATTTCCCCCAACTCAATTCTAAAGCCGCGGACCTTGACCTGGAAGTCGATTCGGCTGAGATATTGCAGTGTGCCATCACTCTTATACCTCACCAGATCACCCGTGCGGTACATACGCGCTCCCGCTTTCCTGGCGAAAGGATCTGGCAGGAATTTGTCGAATGTTAAATCGGGCCGGTTCCAGTATCCCCGCGCAAGTCCTTCCCCGCCAATCAATAACTCGCCCGGCACGCCGAGAGGCGTGGGCTCTAGCTGTTCGTCCAATACATATAGGAAGGTGTTTTCCATGGGACTCCCTATATGCACAGCCTCCCCCTGGCGTACCGGCGTTCGGGTAGACCAAATCGTGGTTTCCGTTGGGCCATAGACGTTCCAAACCTCTCGACAATTTGCGGCCAACAGGTCCGCCAAATCGTCGGGCAATGCTTCCCCACCGCATAAAGCCTTCAAATTGGGGCAGCCCCGCCAACCAGATGTGAAAAGCATCCGCCAGGTCGCAGGCGTTGCCTGCATGATGGTAATACCCTTATCTTCAATAATCTCCGCCAGCTTTTGAGGATCGGCAGCCTCATCTTTAGCTGCGGGATGCGCGCATGCTCCAGAGATTAATGGCAGGTACAGTTCCAGGCCAGAAATGTCGAAAGACAAAGTGGTGACCGCCAACAATCGATCCTGGGCTTCAATGCCCGGTTTACGCGCCATGCCGCACATAAAATTAACGACTGATTGATGCATCACGGCAACACCCTTAGGTCGGCCCGTAGAGCCCGAGGTGAAAACAACATAGGCCAGGCTTGCGGAGGAGACTTGAACCTCAGGGGGATGATCGACCAAGGGATAGGTCTCAATAGTTTCAAGGGTTACACAACGCACATTTGATTCTCTCCAGGGATCTGCTGTTTCAGATGCCACAACCATCATCGCCAATCCGGCGTCCTCAACGATCATGGAGAGCCGGTCCATGGGGTGGCTGGGATCCAGAGGAACGTAGGCTGCTCCTGTCTTTAAAACACCCAATAAAGTCGCAACCATATGTTGAGATCGGTCCAAGCAAACGCCTACCAACATTTCGGCTCCAATGCCCGACCCCTTCAGCACATGAGCCACGCGATTGGCTTGCCTTTCCAGCTCTGCATAAGTCCATTGTTGATCCTGAAATTCTACGGCAACTCTGTCTGGATTTGTCCTGGCTTGGGCTTCGACGAGATGGTGGATGCCTGATTCTCGTGGATAAGGAGCGCAAGTAGCGTTCCATGATCCATAAAGTAATTGGCGCCGTTCGTCATCATTCAAAAGCGGGGCTTTGACAAGGCTTGTTTCGGGATCCTTGCTAAAGCAGGTTATCAGACGAAGATAATGTCTGCTGAGCTGTTCTATGGTATCGCGATGAAAGAGGTCCGGGTTATATTCAAAAACACCGTGCCATTCATCGCCCAAAGGCAGGATGGTGAGGTTTAAATCAAATTGGGAAGCCCCGCCATGCATAGGGATGCGTTCCAGTTCGAGTTCGGTAAAGCCCTCGCTCCTAGCTACGGCGGTTTGGAAGAGGAATGAAATTTGGATAAGCGGATTACGAGTAAGGTCCCGCTGGGGTTTCAGCTCTT
>JBNKOV010000760.1:0-3163 GCA_050294955.1 Holophagae bacterium | reverse complement strand
TATCAACGGCTAACGCGAAGATTTCCAGTTCGGTGGGCTGCATGGGATCGGAGTGGTTCAGGAGATAATTGCCCTCAATCTGCATGGCCACATTCAGACGAACTCGGGAGTCCTTCAAATTGGGCACAAGCGCCACATCCATCTCCATGGGTATGGGAAGAGCGATAATGTCTCGGGCCACATATTCCGAAAGCATAAGCTTGCGCTCCATTTCGCTCAGTCGTTGGAAATCGGGTTCCAAAAGGAGACCCTTGGAAGCGTAGACCTTTGCTTTGGGACGTTTTACGTCCACTTTGACCGAGGCAAGCTCACCCTTGGGCAGATTCAGGTTGGGGCGGATATTCACCAGATAGTAGTCGTTGGTGAGCGTTTTAATTTTTTGCAGCGCTACGCCCAAATCTTTCATGTTGTAGAACATGCGACCGCCGGTAGAGGCCGAAAAGTTATTCAACATATGCAGATTGTTTTTGTATTTTTGGGAATTGATGGTGCGGGTGGTGTCGATGGCAAAAACCACGGTGCCAGACCCCTTCAGAGCATCGATGAGGGCTTCGGCGGCGCTGAGGGTGACGCCGCTGTGAAGGCCGCTTCTATCGCCCACGGGACTGCTGGGGTTGCGGCTGGTGTTTTCACCCAAAGCCAGGGAGCCACTAAAGCTGGCCGAAAGAAGAACCAGGTTCTTGCGGCCCTTGATGACGCTCAACATTTCGCCAAATTGTTTGAATTGACTCATATACGCATTGGAGGACGTCTGCATGGCGTCTCGAATGAGGTTGTCGAGCTGTTGAAGGGCTTCTTCATGGTCGGTATTGGCGCCGAACTTATCGTCCCCAATAGCAAACAGGCTTTCCAGTCCGGAATAGCTCGCAGTATCCTGCTCAACCTTATTAAAGCTGTCTTTGGAAATGGCCTCCTGGCGTTCCCAATAATCTCTAGCAAAATAGCCGCTGCTCAGGTGAACCGCCTCACGGAACTGTTCAGCCCCGAAGGTCGCTAAGGAGCGACGGAGTTGGTCTTTGTCTGAGGTAAAATTGGCGACCATTCTAATCTGGCGTTTGTTGAGTGTGAACACGGCGGCCAGATCGTTGGGCAGCATGTCGTTGTTCACAAATTTGAGAACTTCGTCCCGAGCATTGGAAATATCGCGACCGATGTTGTATTGGGTGTCGAACATAAAGAGGAAAAGACGGCGACCCATTTCGGGAATGGCGGGGGATGAGGTGCGAACGTCGCTGCCTTGAGTGACCGTGTTGGACATGGAAATGGGAAAAACCGAATCAACGGGTTGTTCCTTTCCATTGAGTTTGATAATAAAGTCATCTTTGGTCAGCCCTGTGATGGGGTTGCCTTTTTTGTCCACAACGTTCACATGGAGCTGTCGGATGGAAACCTTCAACTCCTCATAATGCGTTTGACTGGTTTGAGCCAGGGCCGTCAAAACCATGATGTTTAAACTTGAAATAATGATAGATTTTAGAAACATGAATCCCTCGTCGGCAATTTTCTCGGTCACTACCGAATACAGCAAAGAATATGCCAGAAGCTTAGATTTTGGAAGGGTAAAGTGGGTCGTTTGGACAGATCCTCATAAATGCGACGGCAAGCGCCTTGATTAAAATGCCTTGTGAAAGCGCTTCGGTAGGAGATCCCATCTGGCAAGTTTTCCTGGCGTTTACATCTTTTGATGGCGCTGACTCAAAAAGGCTACAGTAACTGTGTCTAGAGGATTCCTTAACTCCGCCGGTTTGGCGGGCTTTGATCTTTATTAACCAATGGGCCAGAGGATGGGAATGAAAATGGAGGCGGTTATCCAGAGTACGATGCTCAAAGGCAGACCCACTCTCACATAATCAGAAAATTTATAACCGCCTGGACCCATGACGATCACATTGGTTTGATAGGCGATAGGCGTTGCGAACGCGGCGCTTGCGGCGAAAGCAACCGCCATGATCAGGGGCTTGGGGTCTACGCCCATTTGTGACGCCAAATCCAGGGCCAGCGGCGTCATGAGAACGGCAACTGCGGTATTGGATATCAGGGAGGTAAGGATATTGGTTGCCAGGTAAAGGGCTGAAATCATGAGGAATGGATGCTCGCCAATCGTGTGGTAGAGGAATCCCGCCAGGTCCGTGGCCAGTCCAGTGTGGTCCAAACCGTAACCCAACGGGATGGTTCCAACGAGAAGGAAGAGGACGTTAAAGTCCAGAGAGCTGATCACCTCTTCGGTCTTCAAGCAATAGGTAATAACCATGCCTACCACGCCCGCCATGGCCGCCACCACCAGGGGGATCGTTCCCTGGCTTAGGGTGGTTAACAGCAATACACCGAGGAGTATGCCCAGGGCCACACGCGCCTTGTGGGGCTTGGGGATGTGTTTGTCCACTTCCTCAATCACAAGCAATTCCGAACTGTCTTTTAATGAGGATATGCCTTTCAGGTCCCCTTGAACTAAAAGCATGTCGCCAGACTTCAGGCGCATTCCTCGGATGTCCATTCTGTGATGCTGACCGCCTCTCTGAATGGCTAGCACCTTGACGCCGTAGTGTTTATTGAGTTGTAACTCTCGCACACGGCTTCCCACATAGGGAGAATCCGGCAGCACGACAAGTTCGAACATGGTCAGCGAAAAGGTTCTCATGGGGACACGGATCGAATCTTCCAAAACCGTTCCCAATTCCACCTTGTTGGTTGTTAGTAAGGCCGTTAAATCCTGGGGACTGCCTTCTAGAATGAGTGCGTCCCCCACTTGTATGTCCAAGTCCTTCGCTTTAAATGCAAGAAAAAACTCGTCTTCTCGTTGCAGTTGCAAGAACCTGAGAGAACTTTCTTTGGGAAAGCAATCCTTCACCAATTTGCCAACCAGGCTAGAGTTTTCCTGAATGATAACTTCGGTCACGTAATGGGAACGCTTGCTCACAGGAAGCAGCGCACTGAGAGATTCCCGGTGGGGCAACAGTTTTTTACCGACCGTAAGCAGAAAGGCGCCCCCAACCAATAAGAAGATAACCCCTAGGGGAGTAACCTCGAAAATGTTGAGGTGGGCGCCCGTTTTATCGTGGTAGATGCCGTCGATCAGGAGATTGGTGCTGGTGCCTACGAGGGTGCAGGTGCCGCCAATGATGGCGAAAAAGCTGAGAGGCATCATGAGTTTGGATGGCGCAAT
>JBNKOV010000759.1:0-3170 GCA_050294955.1 Holophagae bacterium | reverse complement strand
CCTTTTCAGAAAACACACCGTTCAATCCCATAGTATGCAGGTACATAGGTCCATCTTTACCTACTACGAACCTATAACAATTTGTAGCATCAACATAATCTTCATCTATAAGGTGGATACCAGAGAACACGTGTATTTCAACCATTTGGCCATCGACCTCTAGAGTCTCGACACGTTTAGACTTCACCTTGAATTCTCGTTTATTCAAGCGTTTTTCAAGATCGGAAAACAAATCGTCCTTAACTTCGTCCAAAGTTTTATTCTTATGTCGCACATCCCGGTTCAGGGCAATGATGGCAAGAGTTCGTCCGTCTTCACGCGTGTTATTGGCGTCATTAAATACAGCCAGGGTAACGCCCCAAAAATCGTTCATGCTATATGGTTCAAAACCATCGGGCAGAGTAAAATCGAAGTACCCAGCAACTGCTTCGCGAATTTTTTCAGGATCCCGTTCAACACGGCTACGGATAAAAACCATTAGAAACACGACCACAGCGCCCAGTACAAGCCAACCCAAGATCAGCTTGATATAGCAGCCTTTCCGTTTCGCGCGATGGATCAGAAGCGCCTCTTCTTTCTCTAGTTTTCCTACCATCTTCGCATCATCGTTCTCTGCCATAACCCATCCTCCCCAACCGCATCATGCGTCCGGCGCCTCATGATACGAAAAGGAACTCGGGTTGACAATAGAAAAGAAAGCCGGAGCTAAAATGGAAAGCTAATCAGGGACGGTGTAACTGCAGTATAGTCAAATGTCCAGCCAACTTTTGCGGATAAGGCCCGGCTCATGGCCTTCAATCCAGACAATGTAAGGGGAGGCGGCAGCCTCCCCACAAAACCTTGGTTTGTTTCAGTTGGAACCAAAATTCGAGACGGGAGGCTCGCCAACGTTGAAACCATAGGTATTATTGATGTCCGTAAAGATAACCCTCTCAAAACCAATTTCGATACCAGTTGCCACATCCTTTTTAACGGTAGTGTACTCGGTGTGGCAATGCTTCCAAACCGGAATCCCCAAAATATAGGTGGTGTCACAAACTTCAATGCATACAGATTCACTGGTCAGCACCTCTATACCCCATGTAACGCCGGGCAGTTTTGGCAAAATAACTCCAGCAAACTGATCATCAACCGTCAAAACACCGCCCTCGGGATCGGACAAGGTCAATCCGTTAAACGAACCTACCTCATTATAGTACATCTCCAACCCGGACAGAACCTTACTACCTTCATTAATGGACTTACCAATAACCGCTTTTTCCTTGTAAAACATATAGTTAGGCAGCGCAACAGCAGCTAGAATGGCGATAATGGACAGCGTCACCATAAGCTCTATAAGAGTGAAACCCTTGCGTGTGTTGGCTAATTTGGATCTTCTTACTTTCCCTCTCATATCAGACTCCTTCAATGATTCATTTTAAAGACAGACGTAGCACCAGGAAACCTTTTCAGGTTGGAAGATTACGCTATCTCTAACTGACCAAGAGCCAAAAGTCTAAAAAAAGGTCGTTTTATTTGAGTAAAATTTAAAGTACCTTGACAGGCCCCCATTCCTGGAAAGGCCAGGATCACCACAAAAATGAAACCATTTTTTGGACCCCCTGTCCGAATCCTCAGAACCGCAAAAATGACGCTACTAGCGTTATAAACTCGTAATTCATGCATCAAACTAGCTCATCATTAAACTCTAAACTCCAGCAGTAGAATGTGTTGTTTGGATCGAAGCTGATAGCCACGATGCTTTTTCCCACCCTCCATTGAATCCAAATCCGCGCTCCCTGATAAAGGGTTGATCTGGCATTGTCTTTAATTGGGATTTCGGGATATGTTACTAAATTGAAGACCTCTTAATTGTTAAAATCGAGTTCGCAGCCACCGAATCATTGACGGACTCAAAATACCGGCCATCAAATAGGATTTAGAAATTTCAGGCTCAGGGTATGCGGAAGAGAGCTTTTAAAATCATTTGGGCCATGGGATGCTTCCTTTTTTCAGAAAAGGTGTGATGAACCCAAGCCGATTCACCATTGATTTCAAGAGCAAACGCATTTTCCATCGGAGGCGCAGTGTGATCTTTGGTGATGACATCAAGAGATACAAAACGAGTATCCAACGCCTCACAGAGGCGAGCGGCCCACAAGCTATAGTCGGGATGAAAGCTGTCTGTTACGTCTGTTGCTCTTGCACCTTGTGACATATTAGCAATGGTTTTAAGTTGAACAATTCGACCGGATTTTGGGATGTCGGTCATACACAAACTCTGGGTAGCCAGTAATTCGTGGAGTTGTTGGTCGATATCAATGCCATTGTCTGGGTTGATACGGGTAACCTCAATGTTTTTCCGTTCAATTAACTCGGCAATGGTTGAAACACCGTCTCCATCAACCATAGCAGGTGTTCGGCAACAAGCTGCGACAGGTTTGCCGTCAATGATGTGAATGCGCAAGTCTTCACCGGCCACCTGCTGTTCCAACATTAGTGGCTGATAGCGTTCGTGTAATGCCCGCCAATGGCCTTCTACTTCTTCAAAGCAGCGAATATTCATCCGTATGCCGTCCCCCTCTGCGGCATCCAGCGGCTTACAAACCACACAGCCATATTCTGCTATAAACCCTTCAATTTGATCACGTTCTTCTATGGCATGATGAAAAGTTAAACCATCAGGCGCTGGAAGGCCCATTTGCCGGAATAATGCCTTACTTGCGTGCTTGTTGCGGGCAATGGAAAAGGCCTTATGGCTCAATCCTGGCATTGAAATGCCTCCCTCAAAAACCAACTCATATTTATCTCTGTATTGGAAACGCATCACATCCATTTTCCATTCCTGGCTCAAATCAGTAACAGTAATTCCCAGATCTGCAGCGGCCTGAATTAACATTTTTGCGTGGATGTCCATAGGGTTATCTCCTCATTGCCCGAAAGCCGAATCCTGAATTTGGAAAAACCTACCATGTCTTGAATGGCTCCCAGGGCCACAGCAGGTGTGAAGTCGCCCAACATCTTACCACGTAAATCAACTAATTACGCCGCCGCTTTCTGTGGGAAAAATAATCTCTGGAAAAACCGCCCACGGCCCTCATCGCACAAAATTTAGGATTCGCCTGCTCCAAACATTTCAAGATCACCGGTCCATTGGCCCCAAGTTTCGACCGGTCTGATTGCGAATAACA
>JBNKOV010000758.1:0-3173 GCA_050294955.1 Holophagae bacterium | reverse complement strand
TTTAATTTTTCCCACAACCTTTTTATCAAAGGAGTATGTGCCGTTCACCATTATCAAGTGAGTGTACTCGCTTAAATCCAAATCCCCGACGGCGTCAACTTCGGCCATAACTACGGGCATTTGGAAGCGATTATCCAGCAAATGCCAGATC
The DNA here is from genome assembly GCA_050294955.1 of Holophagae bacterium. Taxonomy (GTDB): domain Bacteria; phylum Acidobacteriota; class Holophagae; order Acanthopleuribacterales; family Acanthopleuribacteraceae; genus JBNKOV01. The sequence continues at coordinate 3,022 of JBNKOV010000758.1, read as the reverse complement.
TCACCGGCTTCATAGGAAGTCACTCGGCCTCCAACAAGAAGAAGGGGTTTGGGTTTCGGCAATTCCATGGCGGAAGGAGAGCCAAGGTCAATGCCTTCAGGAGTAAGCCCCGAATCCAGACCAAAGATTTTAACGCCGTCTTTTTGGCCAACTTCCTTGAAAGCGTCCAGAAGCGCCTCTTTTGAAAGAGTTTGAATGCCAGCAGGAACAATCACTGTGCCAAGTGGGAAATGCTGTTTGCCCAAATGGGTTTTGGCAGTAAAGGTCTTCACAGCAAAACGCAGTTTCACGCCTTTTTCCATTAAGCGATAGGCGGCTCTTGGCGAATAATAGGAGCCCCAATCCATGAGATAGGCGTAATGGGAAGCGGTTAAATCTGGTGTTTGAGAAGGAAAGCTGAGATCCGTCACCTTCTCGCCCATCAAGTTGGAGTCGAAGGACTTCTGATCCAGCGATTGGCTATCCGCCCAAAATGCTGAGGGAAAATGCCAGGTGGAAACATCGTAGAACGTTTGATCCTTAAATGTGGTGTTGGGTTCAAACAGAGACTTGATTAATCGAAACTGCTTTTGCGCCAGAGGCACAATGTAGCCATTTTCAATGTTGCTTAAACCCGGAACCGGTTTTGCAAGTCGATAAAACTCAATTTGATGAGCCAGTAGAATCCTCGCAAGCTCAAAGGCCCGCGCGCCATCGTCGCCCGTTCCAAAAACATAGGCCTTCACTTTGTCTTTGGCCGCCAGCTTCATGGTGTTGGGAAAGAAATCACGCTGATATTGCAGCAGTGCGGTACGATTTTTCTCCGCTGCGGCCAGGGTGGAAAAAGACGCTGTAACTTGATTCTTGATAGTGTCTGCAAAAGTGAGGGGTCCGTAGGAGTTCCGTCGCAAATGCCCTCGGGTGCTGGCCTGCTCGAACAAAATGCCGATAGAGCCCTGAATATCCGGATAGGTGGAGCCCTTGCCATAATAGAAATCGTCGAAAAGCTGCTCTGAATAGTAAAGCACGCCCTGAGAATCGAAGGCATCAGCGTGAGAACGCGCGATGAGAGAGGTCAGCGTAAAATTTTCATCGGGCGTGAGCGGGTTCTGTCTTGTGGGAATGCCTGGCTGGAAGAAGAAGGTGGAGTCGGTTCCCATTTCGTGAAAGTCGGTGAGAATGGTGGGCCTAACCTCGTGGAACCGGCGAATACGAGCGCGGGATTCCGGATGTTGTAGCAATAACCAATCCCGGTTCAAATCGAACCAGTAGTGGTTCGTTCTGCCAGAAGGCCACGCTTCTCTATGCTCTCGGTGCGAATCATCGTCAACCAGTTTAACGCCCTTGTGCATATTGGCCCATTGGGCGAAGCGACTCAGGCCATCGGGATTCAAACTGGGATCCAGGATGATGATCGTTTTCTCCAACATGGCGGAAACGCTTTCGGCTGCCGCAAGCTGATAGGCTACCACCATGGATGCGTTGGCGCCACTTGATTCGTTGCCGTGAACGCTATAGCCTAACCAAACCACAATGGGCAAATCTTCTGTTTTTATTGAGGTGTCGCCGTCCAGTACAGCGGCTTTGTGTTGCGCCATGATCTCGTCAATACGGGAGAGATTTTCCGGGCTGGAAATGGTGAGATGGAGCAGGGAACGCTGCTCGTGGGTTTTGCCTATTTCCTGAATAAGAACCCTGTCGGAGGCTTCAGCGAGTTGACGCATATAAGACGCCAACTGATCGTGACGCACATGCCATTCACCCACCTCATAACCCAAAGCCGATGCAGGTGTTGGTATTTCAGAATTCCATTTTTCATCATCTCCCAAATAAAAGCGCAGATCTGCGCCCTGGAGATTCATAACCGTTAGACCGACAAATAAAAACAACAAGTATTTCATAATCCCACTTACAGCATATATTTTCGCCCGGCGAGAAAGGCAAATCCCATCAAAAGCAACGTATCGCCTAAAATTACTATAACCTATCCACCTATAAATGTGTCTATTAAAAAAGCGGATTTTGGCTGGAAAAGCAGTAGAAACCAAGGACTCATGCAGCGTGGCTCGAGGCAAACGGGGAGCCAGTTTCGGAGATTTTTTGCTGTAATTTAAACTTTCGCCAAAGTAAGTCGATATCACTTATGTGACGTTTTTTTTAGACCGAAAATACGACTCACTCATTTTTCCACTCCAGGGCTGGTTTGGGAAACAGTTAAAGAGACAGACATGACCTCACAACCTACGACGCTTCGATGTCTTTTGTTCATTACCGGCAATGTCTCTGACTCCTCAAGATCCCGACTAATTCAATCACTGCATAAGTTAAAAGAATGCAGCAGCTTTACCACGAAACAAAAGTTGGAGCGTCCTGAATGAAAGAATACCAGGGAATGATGGGCTACTTGAAAATGGTGATCAGCGGCGTGGGAAGATCACTTTTTCTCTGGTTTCTTGGAATCGCCCTGACGCCTTTGATTTTCCTGGGCTGGCAGTCCTATAACAGCGCATTATCGGCCTTGCAGAATAATGCTGAAGCCTCTTTGTTCGCTGTCATTGAACTAAAGAAGACATATATAAACCAGTTCTTTAATGAGCGACTTAAAGACCTGGAAATTCAAGCTTCTCTTGGCGCTAACATTGCGCTGCTCAATAGCTTGAAAGCTACAGACAATGGCGACTTGAACCAGATTCAGAATACAGACGGGCCGACATCGATTCTTGACCTTCAGGATAATCTAAACAAATTTGCAGAGGTCAACTTCTACAGAAACGTCTTAATATCAGACGAAAAGGGAACCATATTTTTCACAACCCGATCTGGCCCGACAAGAGGCCCGAATCTTTTCAACGATTACCCCAACAGCTCCAAACTGGCGAGTGCCGCCAGACGCGCCCTTGAAACCGGCAATGCAGTCTGCACCGACTTCATGCGATCGCAAAACAACGAAGGGTCTTTAACCGCCTATCTTTTTAAGTCCATGATAGATAGAAATGGAATCATTGTGGGAATTATGGGCTTTGAGCTACCCATCGACAAAATC
>JBNKOV010000757.1:0-3177 GCA_050294955.1 Holophagae bacterium | reverse complement strand
CCTCGACGCCGGTGAGGAAGAACAGCGGCAGGAACACCAGCATGATGATCAGGGTGGCGTAGGTGATGGAGTTGCGGATCTCCAGGGTCGCGTCGTAGACCACGCTCAGGCTCGACCGCCGCAGGCCGGCGGGCAGGCCGGCGTTCTGCCGCAGGCGTCGGACCACGTTCTCCACGTCGATCACGGCGTCGTCCACCAGCGCGCCCACGGCGATGGCGATGCCGCCCAGGGTCATGGTGTTGATGGTGGCTCCCAGCAGTTTCATGATAATCACAGCCACCATCAAAGAGAGGGGAATGGCAAGAACCGTTATTACCGTTGCTCGACCGGAGGCCAGGAACAGGAGCACAATTAAAACTACAAGCAGGGCGCCGTCTCTCAACGCTTCGTATACGTTGGCTATGGCAACCTCGATGAAATCCGACTGCCGTAGTACATTCCTTTGAATAGTCATTCCCTCGGGAAGCGTTTTTTGAATATCGTCGAAAACCGCATCAAGGGATTGGGTTAACTCTATGGTGTTGGCGCCGGGTTGTTTCTGGATGCCAATGATTACTGCATCTGCACCGTTATGTGAGCCAGTTCCTCGTTTTGGTGCGGCTCCATGTGTAACCCTTGCTATGTTTTTAATCAGCACGGGTTCATTGTCAATGACCTTAACCAGCGTGTTCTCAATATCCGCCAAATCTCGGACTCTGCCAAGGCCATGGATCAAGAACTCCTGGCCCCCTTCTTCAAAGAATCCGGCGGAGGTGTTTTCATTCGTCTTTCTAACCGCTTCAACCGCCTCTAAAAGTCCTAAGTTATATTGGGCAAGACGATTTGGGTTAATATGTACTTGGAATTGTCGGGTGTCTCCGCCAATAGGAATGACCTGCGATACGCCAGGGACGGCTAGAATTCTCCGACGAAGCACCCAATCCGCCGTGGTTTTCAGGGTCATGGGGTCATGATTCTTGGAGGTGAGGGCAATGAACATAATCTCACCCATTATGGATGAAACGGGCGCCATTACAGGAGGTTCGACATCTGGAGGCAGGGATGCCCGCGCGGTTTGAAGCCGTTCCGATACGATTTGTCGGGCCTGGTAGATATCCATATCCCAATTAAATTCAACATAAACCACCGAAATACCTACGCCTGTTGAGGAACGTACCCGCCGAACTCCCGCAGCTCCGTTTAAAGCTGTTTCCACGGGAAAGGTAATTAGGGTTTCTACTTCCTGAGGGGCCATGCCATGAGCTTCGGTTACTACAGTAACCGTTGGCGCAGTTAGATCGGGGAATACATCTACAGGCATTCTTGAGGCTTCATAGCCGCCCCAACCCAGCAGAATCAGGGAAAAAAGAATCACAAGTAGGCGGTTGTTTAGGGACCAGTTAATAATGCCATCTATCATTTGAAACCTCCCAGTTGCGCAAGTTCAATGGCGCAATTTCTAACCTCTGCCTTCAAGGCAGCCAGTTCCAGGGCCGCATCTCGCTGAGATTGATAGGCGTCGAGCAGGGCAAATAAATCGTTTTCACCCGCTTCAAATGCGGCCAGAGCAATGTCTGCCAATTTGTTCGACTGGGTTAAAATCTCGGCTTCATAAGATAATGCAGCATGATGCAATCGGGCGAATTTTCGATTGAGACTTCTGGCTCGGCCATCAATCTCCGAAAGAGCCATCGCCCTTTCGCTTTGAGAAATTCGGGCAAGGGCGGCAGCGGACATGCTTGCTGCTTTGTTTCGATTAAATACAGGGAGCGGCGCGGCAACCCCAAAATAGAAACCTTGATCGCGATCTGAGCCAAGGACGGTTCTTCTCATTCCCGCCTGAAGGGTGATTTCAGGAAGTTTCCATGCTTTCGCCGCCTTTGACTGAAGTTGGGCGGCCTTCTCCATTTCCTCATAGATGCGAATGTTGGGATTTTGAGAAACATCCACATCCAATGACTTTTTTTCAGGCAGAAGGGCGCCATCAAGTCGATGGCGCTTTTGAAGGCCAACTAATGCCGCGAGCTGTTCCCAAGCTGCATCTAAATAAGCCTGCTCACGCACGGCTTCTGAACTAGCGCGTGATTTTTCACGAGTAATCCAGCGTAAATCATATCCAGATATTTCCCCAGCTTCCTCTCGTAATTTCATGATGCGGGTTAGATCGACCAGGGTTTCTTGCCATCTAGATGCTATTTCCACGCGTTTCTGATAATGCAAGGTTTGGTAGAAAAGGGTTTCAACCGTGGCCTTTATCTGCTGTAGTCGACTTGTATTTTCCAGATGGGCTACTTCCTCCATTTGTTGAGCAGCTAGAATACGGGCGCGTCTGCCCATGAGTTGAACCCGTTGAGAAATGAGGATATAACTTTCACTTCCCGAAACCAGGTCCTGATCGATGCTCTCTCTCGAAAAAGACCATTCCGGGTTGTCCCAGGTTTTGCTGTCAACCACCTGACTCCTAGCCTCCTCCATGCGTCCGCGAAGAGCTGATTTCAGGGTTTCTCTGGTCATGGCTCGTGTTAAAGCCTCTGGAAGTGTTAGGTTTGGATGGTCCTGACCATGAAGTGTCAGACCTGCGATAAGTAGAAGGAATACCGTATTTTTTGTTTTCATGGTCCGCCTCAATGGGAATGTCCATGGGCAGGAACCGCGTCTGAAGTCGCTGACAGGCGAATTTGGTAAGCGCCCTGAACGACTACTCTTTCACCGGATTCCACGCCGGAGATAACCTGAATGCGGTCTCCATCTCGGATTCCGGTTTTCAGGGTCCGACGCTCAAATGACTCGCCGCCGGTTTGGACGTAAACCGTGGTCTGACCATCTTCTTCGGTAAGCGCGGCAACGGGGATAGATACGCCTGAACTAACTTGTCCGGTAAGGACACGAGCTTGGACAAACATACCCAACTTCATTAGATTCTCTGGGTTGGGGATCTCAAAAATCAGTGGGACGGTTCTCTTTTTGGAGTTTACCTGGCCGCCCAGTGCCACCAGTCGGGAGCCTGTTTCTGAGGTCGCTTCAAAAACCTGCTTGATACCATTAACCTGGAACCATGCGCCGGGTGTTCCTTTTATTTTTCCCATTTCGCTTTCGGGGACATCTATGGAGAGCCACAGGGTCTCCATATTGGCAATGTGGAAAAGGCTGTCGCCTTCTTCTACATGAGAACCGGGCACAAATTGTCCATCAATCACA
>JBNKOV010000756.1:0-3187 GCA_050294955.1 Holophagae bacterium | reverse complement strand
TTACCTGGCCGCCAACCCGGCCTGCAACCCATTGTCAGGATCAGAACCTGCTCATTTTCAGATTGAGACAAATCTCTTTCTTTTTGTGGATTTGCGTGATAACTTTCTAAATTGAATCCGACTCCGAAGGAGGTTCAACCATGCGTTTAATTGAACGAGTTGCTGTTGTGCAAGGCGACATAACCACAATGGATGTAGACGCTATTGTAAACGCAGCCAATAGTTCCCTCCTTGGGGGAGGCGGCGTGGACGGGGCCATTCACAGGGCTGCCGGATCGGAGCTGCTTGCAGAATGCAGATCGCTGAATGGCTGCAAAGCGGGTCAAGCGAAAATGACTCGGGGCTATAACCTGAAAGCTCGACATGTCATTCATACCGTTGGTCCCATTTGGCGCAACGGTCGCCAGGGCGAGCCCGAGACTCTCGCGAATTGTTATCGCAACGCCTTGGCTCTGGCTAAAGAACATGGATTGAAGTCGATTGCGTTCCCGTCAATCAGCACGGGCGTTTACGGTTTCCCGGTCACCCAGGCCGCCGCTATTGCTGCAAGGGAAGTTCGAACAGGCCTTGAGGCCAATCCCCAATTGGAGAAAGTCTGCCATGTCTGCTTCTCAGGCGAGGATCTGCTCTGCTATCAAAAGGCCGTGGAAGAGGCCTATGGCGACGCTTAACTTCCACCGTCCGCACCCGCTCCCAAAACTCTGGAGCCTCGAATGCCGTATTATATGAAACGGGCAAAATGACTAGGGGAGAATGATGCGCATCCATACATTATTAATAATTTTGGTTTTGATTGGGCCAGCCATTGCTGGAGAAACAGATATCTGGGAAGCCGCTCTAAAGGGCGATCAGGCCAGAATCGAAGCGCTGCTGAAGCAAGGCGTGGACATAAACAGTAAAAATCGTTACCAGGCGACCGCGCTTTTATATGCTTGCGAAAAGAAGCACTGGGACTTGGCCAGGTACCTATTGGAGCAGGGAGCCGATCCCAATGTGGAAGATAATTTCTATCACATGTCCGCATTGCAGCAGGCCTGGCTGGGCGGCAATCTCGACTTGGGAATCCTCATGCTCCAAAAGGGTTATCGCGATGTATACTTTGCGATGGAAGTGGCCCTGCGCTCGGAAAACGCAGCCGTTTTAGAAGCAGTGGTTCAGCGTTTTGAAATTCCCGAAAAGCTGCACAAATTGGCGTTAGCCATGACAGCGGACGTTGAAGCCAGCTCCGCCTTGCTTAAAAAGGCCCGTGTGAAACCCGACCCACCGCCCTTGAAATTGGATGAGGCGGATTTGAAAACCTTCGCAGGAACCTACCGCATTCCAGGAACCAGGCGGGACCTGGTCTTAAAGGAAAAAGAGGGTGGTTTAACGGCGAATATTGAGGGCCAAACCTACACGCTCCACGCTTTTAAGCCCAGACAGTTCTGGACGTCAGGAGATGAACTCGCGATTGTAGATATTCAGGGCAGGGCCAAAAGCGTTGAATTTATTCTCTTTATCAAAGACGGAGAAACCCTGCGCTTCACACCCGTCGGCTCATCTTTCGACAATAGCGAGTACGGCAAATCGGAGAGCATGCCCGTGGAGTCCATGGCCTACAAGAACTGGCCAGGATTTAGAGGCGAGAAAGCCTATGGCGTCAACGATAACCAGAACCTTCCCCTTGAGTGGGACGTTGAGGCGGGAACCCATATTCGCTGGAAGACCGAGATCCCCGGATTGGGCCACGCGAGCCCGGTTATTTGGGAAGACCTGGTATTCATCGCCACCGCCATCAGCGGCGAAGGCAACCGTTATTTGGGAACCGGAGTTACCGGCAGCTTCGAGATGGTCGAGGATTATTCAGAGCACGAGTGGAAGCTCATGGCCTTGGATAGTAAGACCGGCAAGCTGGTCTGGGAGAAAAGCCAGGGCGTCGCCAAGCCACTTGCGGGAAGACATTTCAAGTCCACCCATGCGAATTCCACGCCCGTTACCGATGGGAAACGCCTGGTGACCGTCTACCCCACCGCTGGCATGTTCTGTTATAACCTGCAAGGCGACCTTCTGTGGAAGGTAGACCTGGGAGGCCTTGACACAGGCTGGTTTTACGACACCAGCTATCAATGGGGATTCGCCAGTTCTCCCATTTTGTACAAAAACACCGTCATCCTTCAAGTAGACATCCAACGCACGCCTTACATAGCCGCATGGGATTTGGATACGGGCAAGCAGCTCTGGAAGACCCCGAGAGATGAAATCCCAACCTGGTCAACCCCCAACGTTTACGACTTGGGAAAGGACGACGAATTAGTAGTAAACGGCACAACAATTAGGGGTTACAATCCCACTTCCGGCGAAGAGTTATGGAAACTGGGTCCCAATGCCGAGGTGATCATAGCCGCGCCGCTGGTGACCAGAGATCTTATTTACGTCACCGCAGGCTACCCTCCAGCAAGGCCCATTTACGCCATCCGCCCGGGTCAACGAGGGGACATCAGTCTACCCGTGGGAGATTCTTCGAGCAAGGCCATTGCCTGGAGCCATGACAAGGGCGGCGCTTACATGCCAACGCCTTTGCTGTATCGGGGCAATTTCTACATCGGTCACCACGACGGACGGCTGGCCGCCTACAACGCAAAAACCGGCAAGGGCGTCTTTCGAGCCAGATTGGGACGAGGCGCGTTTACAGGATCGCCCGTGGCCTCCGACGGCAGAATGTTCTTTCCCAACGAGGACGGATCTGTCTATGTCGTTGAAGCCGGTTCAAAGTATAAGCAACTGGCCGTCAACGACATGAAAGAAGTGCTCATGGCCACGCCCGCCATTGCCAACCAGACGCTTTACATAAGAACAAGAACCCATCTCTTTGCTATTGGGGCGCCATGATGGCTCGCCCGATTCAAACCGGTATTGGCAATAGCGTCCAGGAGGATATATGTTTCGATTTATGATTGGCCTGCCAACGATCCTGCTCTTATCATCCCTTTTCATGTCAGCATGGTCCGCCGAGCCCACCAGGGCAGAGCGTCTTGCGGAACTTGCTCGAATTTGGGGAGAGGTGAAGTTTTTCCACCCCGCAATATCCGACGATGTGGACTGGGATCAGGCATTGGTGGAAACATACCCCCTGGCCGCCGAAGCGAAGGATCGCGCGTCTTATGAGGCGGCCTTGAGCCATCTCTTTTCTTTTCTGCATGACCCCCTA
>JBNKOV010000755.1:0-3195 GCA_050294955.1 Holophagae bacterium | reverse complement strand
AATTACGGTATAGTAAATGTTCGCGGAGGAAGAAATTATTAATTATGCTTAAATGCGGGGCGACTCTTTAGTTATTGACGTTTTGGTTTAGGTGTGAATTTGTGAAATTTGATCATTTGGGTTTAGGTATGAATTGAAAAAAAGCATAAATTCATATAAAATTAAACCATCACATCATTGTGATAACAAACGAGCTTCTTTTCAGGATTATGCCCTATGTCCCAGGCTGTCGAACATCTGATCAAGCAGGCCTCCCAAAACCATTCTCGGAAACTGGACCTGTCCAATCACGAGCTTACAGAGCTTCCCGAAGCTGTTTTTTCTCTTAATCGCCTTGAATATTTGGACCTTTCTGAAAACCATCTGGCGGTTCTTCCGCCAGGTATCAGCCAATTGTCCCGGCTTACCCGGCTTTCCCTTGCTGGCAATGCCTTTACCACGCTACCTCAGGAGTTGACTCACCTTATCAATCTTGAATTGCTGTACTTGTCCCATAACCCACTTGCCCAATTACCGCCTGATTTTGGCAACCTGACCAACCTTGAAACACTTTATCTTTATGGGAACCGGCTGGAGGAGCTGCCAGATGAAATAACGGAATGTAAGATGTTGGGCAACATCGGGTTGGGTGGAAATCGCCTTGAGCGTTTTCCCATGGGGCTCACCCAATTGCATCGGCTCACAAGAATCGATCTTTCCAAAAATCGATTGGCTGAAATTCCCAAGGAAATAGATCGGCTGGAGAAATTGCAGGAATTGGATCTATCCGACAACTGGCTTGATAGTCTTCCATCCAGCTTTCCTAAATTAACGAATCTGCGAACTTTGTATCTCTCCAGGAATCGTTTCACTAAACTCCCTGAGAATTTCGCTACTTTGACAAGTCTGGCCTGGCTGTTTCTTTCTGACAACGATCTGGCCGAATTACCTGTGGATTTTACAGATCTGGTCAATTTGGAGGTTTTATACCTTTCGGGGAACCGCCTGGAATCGCTGCCTAAGGGTTTTCCAAAATTGAGCCGATTGACCAAATTGCAATTGTTCGACAATCAACTCGCCAAACTACCGACGGGCATGGAGGGCATGACCCATCTTCAAACTTTGAATCTAAAGAACAACCCACTGCCTATTCCCTTGGAAATATTGGAGAAAACGGGGGAACCCAATAACATTATCAATTATTATAACCAGCATCAACAAGGAGAGAAAAAACCGCTGAACGAGGCGAAGGTGGTGCTAGTTGGGGAAGGTGGTGTTGGCAAGACATCTCTAGTAAACCGCTTGCTGGATGGTGAATTTGATCCCCATGAAAACAAGACCGATGGCATAGATATTCGCCGATGGTTGGTAGACTCCGACCGAGGTCCGATCCGCCTAAACGTTTGGGACTTTGGCGGCCAGGAAATCATGCATGCTACTCATCAGTTCTTCTTAACAAAGAGAACACTGTATTTGTTGGTGTTAAACGCTCGCCAGGGAGATGAGGACAACAGGCTGGAGTATTGGCTGAAAATCATTCAGAGTTTTGCGGGCGATTCTCCTGTTATTGTAGTGGGCAACAAAAGCGACCAAAACCCCTTGGATCTGAACTGGCGTGGGCTTCAAAAGAAATATCCCAATATTGTGCATTTTGCAAGAGGCGTTTCCTGCAAAAGCGGCAATGGCGTTGAAGAGCTTCGAGAGCAGATTGAAAAAGAAGTTCATAGACTGCCTCATATCCAAGATGAGCTGCTGGCCAGTTGGTTTGAGGTGAAAGAAGAGCTTGAAAATATGGATGCGGATTTCATCCCGGATTCATCCTACCAGGAGATGTGTCGCAGGCGACGCATAAACGAGCAGAGTAGAATAACCCTTATCAACTTCCTCCACGACTTGGGTATTGTGCTCAGTTTTCGTGATCATCCTGTATTTGAAGGCACAAACATCCTCAATCCGGAATGGGTGACTGGAGGGGTGTATCAGATTCTCAATGATCACGAGCTATTTTTGAATAAAGGGCGCATGAAAATGTCGGATCTGGAGCGTATTTTGGATCCCATCATCTACCCCAGAGACAAGCACCCCTTTATCATTCATCTCATGCGTCGCTTTGAACTCTGCGTAGAATTTGTGGAAGCGGAGGAAACCTATCTCGTTCCAGACCTTTTGCCCAAGGAAGAGCCCGACACCGGCAATTGGGATGACTGTATCTCTCTCCAGTACCATTATGACATCTTGCCTTCAAGCGTCATCTCTCGTTTCATGGTGCGCATGCACATCTATATTTCGAAGAGAACCTACTGGAGAACCGGGGTGGTGTTGATCTCCGAAGACACCCAGAACAGAGCGCTGGTGAAGGCGGATACCGAAGATCGAAAGGTGTATATCTACGTTGCTGGCAGAGACTCCAGTCGTAGGAATTTTCTCGAGATCATTCGCGCGGATTTCCGGCGCATTCACCGGTCCATTTCTCAAATTCAGGTTACCGAAATGGTTCCCATCCCAGATCACGATGATATTGTCGTAAGCTATAAGCATCTGCGTCTTTTGGAAGAACGCGGGCACGATTTCTACATACCCGATGGTCTGGATGAAGAGATAAGCGTGTCAAGGTTGCTCAATGGTTTAGAGCCCGAAGAATCCCGATCCGGGCCAATTCCTGGGGAAATGTACAGGGACCGCAAGCACACAAAAATTGCCGAAGAGCAGCCTGGCGCCAGCCTGAAGGACCAAAATCATATTCCCTTTGATCCGGATGACGATGCTCTGCCCAGGGAGAAAGCGCCTCCATCCGATCAACCCAACTCGGTCTGGAAAAATGGGTCGTTCTACCTTTTTACCTTCGTTGTGGTGTTTGGCATGATTTTCTTTATCTTGCAGTTTATGAATTTAAAATCGGAAGTCCTGCCCTTTATTATCGCTCTGGGAGGGGGCATCGCCTCTATGGCCATCATCGGCGCCTTCCAGCAGCATCAGGATGGGAAAATATCGGAAAATGGTTTTTTGAGCCTTATTAACAGCGCCTTGAATCTTGTTAAGAGGTCGGGTTCGGAAGAGGAAGAGAAGAAATAAGTTGCGAGGTCAGTTCAGGTTGGCGTCTGGCGACCTCATTTTTGCCGCTCTTTCATAGATCTTCTTCTCGAGATTGGCTTCAAGGGCAATGATGAGAGATGGTATGGAGAATAGTTCGAAAAATATGGCGACTCTCATTTCGCT
>JBNKOV010000754.1:0-3211 GCA_050294955.1 Holophagae bacterium | reverse complement strand
TCTTATTGTTGATGGTCCAAGCTGGTATCGCTGTGAACAAGGGTCTTGGAGTAAGAATGCCGTGGTATCAATGCCTTTGACCATTATGTTGTGTTTCAATTTCCTTTGGGCATGCCAATGAAATATCGGTGCCTTTTGGCGAGATAGAAATTCTATCGGCGCCTTTAACCCAGCCTTATCTTAACGGTTTGCAAAACCGAAATGGAAGGAAAGTTGGGGCGGGGTTACATGGATCTCTTGGTTTTCGTGGGGGCTGGAATTTAATCTTTAAATTTTACACAAGAAAGCTTGACCCTTGCTGATTGGGTTGGATATAATGGCGGCACGGCTCAATGGTAATCGATGTAAGTATCGATTCAGGATAGATTTATTTGACGCAACCCCTGTCTTTTCCATCCCGGAAGAGTGGGCTGGTTTATGTTCAAAACTCCCGTTTTCCATGCTCATCGATTCGATTTTTCCCCATATCTGCGTTTACGCAGGGGGGCATTAAAACAACGAAAGGAGAAACCCATGCAGAAGAAATCACCCAAAATTAAGTTGGACAACCTGGAAATCAAAAGCTTCGTCACCTTGCCCGATCACAAGATTCATAAAATTGTAGGTCGCGGTTGGACCGACGGCGGAAGCTGCCAGACCAGAGGTTGCCCCTGCTAAAACAGGATGGGCGGGCCTTGTTCCCGCCCTAAATTCTTGTGATTACGATTCGTTTTTAAGATAAAGATTTTTTAGTCAAAATTGGGGGCGCTTGGCGCTATTGCGGTTAATTTTTCAGGCTTCGCTGTCTTTCGAAGCTCAAATATAAATAATATTTCGGTTCTGGCATTGCTGTTATAATATGGAGCAGTTGATCAAAGCACCCGCTTTAGTTCCACATGGACAGTTTCACATTTTTGAGGGCTGGTGATCAAATGCAGGCCTTTTTCTCGCGTTACCTAATAACGGGCACAAAGGGCTCGGCCCTAAATTCCAAAATGATAATGGAATAGGCCTGAATGAAAAATGATAATCAACCCAATTCGGAATGAATACGACATGGTTTCACCCGTCCTCTAGCGTTCCGAATACAAGTTTTTAATGGAGAAAAGTTATGAAAAAGCTGATATTTGCACTGTTTCTTGTGTTGGGAACCGGGCTGCTTTTTGCTGTTGCATCCTCCACCCCTTGCACTGACGGTTGGTCTGCCTGCATCGCAGCAGCAGGATACCCCAGCGCTGGCTGTGACGCTGGTTGGGATGCTTGTATGGCCGCGATGTATTAGGTTATACCAGTAAACCCGGGGGTTTCTCATGTTGGTTAAACCTGGTGAGGAACTCCCTAAAAAGCAAAAAGGCAGGTGTAAATTGAAGTTGTTTATTTTATTCATTAATTCCTTATTTTTAAACTTTGCATTGTGCTCAGATATGAGGTTGTCAGAAAATCCTGTGTTACATTTGGGTGAGCACCTTGGAGAATCCTTTGTATTTCAAAAGCTTGTTTCCGTGGCTACGACTCCCGATGGAACACTTTATGTCCTGGACAGTGGCCAGGCCACCATTTTTAAGTACGACATGAATGGTTGGCCCTTGGGAAAATTAGGAAATCCAGGGCAAGGTCCCGGTGAGTTTTTTAATCCAAGTTCAGTTGCTGTTGTTGGTCCGTATCTTTGGGTGGCCGACTTTGGAAATGGCAGAGTTCAAATTTTTAAAGATGACATTTTTTTGAAAACTATCAAAGTTCAAAACCCAAACATGCCAAAAAACCTGGCGATTTCCAATGGTAAAGTCTATGTAGCAGCGCAAAGCCTTGTCCCCGAATTTGGCTCGATGGCCGTCTTCAATCCATCTGGAACACAGCATTCAGAAGTGGCCTTGAACGCTACATCTCAAACCAATCGACGGGTGGCTTCTCTTTGGAATATGTTTCACTTGACGCCTTTATCCGATGATCGTCTTATCCTCGGCTTCCGTTACGACAATGTTGTCAGTGTGATGGATCATCATGGCAAGATTGTCAATGAGGAACGAATGGAACTGTATGATCATTATGAAAACAAGGTCAATGGTCGCATTTTCCCCGCAGGCTATTCGGCCATGGCTTTCAGCGAGGGACCAGAAGAATCAATTCTCATTGCCGTCTGCAACCAGGAAACCCGTACTTGTGGCAAGGTCTACCGATTTGACGGACAGCTAAAAAATGCTCTTCAGAAATGGGACTTGGGCGGATCGGTGCGCTTTATGAAATACGAAAGGGAACTCGGCCTTTTGGTGACGGTCAGAACGGCGGAGGTATTGGTATATGCTGTGGATTAGTCTTTTTATTGTGGCTTTCGGGGAAACCTTTGGACCCGATAAACCTTACTATCAAATTGTAAATGCCACCCAAGATTGTAGTATTCTTTTTCAAATGGGAGAAAAAGCAAAGGTTACTCTTTTTCGTCTCGATTCTGATGGTCAAATTTCAAATCAGACCTATGCCACCCAATTGGATCCCAAATCGCTTTTTCAGATTCGCGCCACGCCAATTGGTGACAATATGATGCCGGCATTTAGCTTATTGGGATTGAAAAATCCTGATACAATCGCGCTTTTCCGCACTCGTGATCGGCAAATTGTTGAGATTCTCCTTGATGATGGCGCTGTTCTCGGCGAAAAGCCCTTAAGTTTTCCGACCAATCCTAAGTCTCTTTTCTTTGAGGATGGGCAATCTATCCTGATTTCATCCTTGATTACCCAAGACTATTGTAATGGGATAGGTGATTGTGAGTATTTTCATATAGTTACTCAGTCGGATTGGCGGAACTCGTCTTTTTTCGGCAGAGCCAAGTCCTTTCGCAACTCATTCATGGTTGGAGACATACCCTGTGCCTTCTGGTGGCCGGCTAAAAATGTCGGGGGTATTTTTTACTCAAAATCCAAGGAGCTTTTTCTTTACTCAAAAAAGGGCGATGAACAAATAATAGAGACGCGATCCGAAAAAACTCTTCCAGCAGGTCGAATTGAGCTGGTTGCCTTGGGAGACTCTTTAATTTTGATGATAGGAGAAGAAAAGTCAGTTTCGGCCTACAAGTTGGAGGGAAGTATCTGGAAGGCTATTGGCGAGTGGAAAGGTTCGTGGGTTGCTTTTTCTGCTTTGGGCAAAGAGGCTCTTCTTGTGGATGGAAAGGGGAAATGGACTCAGCAGCCCTTATTCAATTAATCCAGGCTGTCTTTTTTAGTTCTCGATCGAGGAG
>JBNKOV010000753.1:0-3213 GCA_050294955.1 Holophagae bacterium | reverse complement strand
TTTTAAAGCATCAACCATAGTCGGATCGCTTTATTTGGGTTACTATAATCAAATCTGTAGATCCGGGAGGGGCCTCATGGAACAGGCATCCATCATTTCAGACAAGAAGGCCGATTTTGTTTCCGTATCCTGGGGGTTTGCCGAGGCTACATTCTTCTTTCTGGTTCCCGATGTTTGGATCACCCTGATTGCCCTGTCAGGCATGCGCAAGGGATTGAGAGCTTGCATGTTGGCTCTCGCCGGGGCGCTTGTGGGCGGTTTAACTGTCTACCTTTTGGGCGTCTACTACAGACCCGAAATTTTTGCCTTCTATGACTGGATCCCCGCCATTAGCCCGGAGATGCTTCAACGGGTGTTGGAGGACGTTCAAGATGATGGCGTTTTTGCCGTGCTGATGGGGCCAGCGTCAGGAACGCCCTACAAAATTTACGCCGCTGCGGCCGCTGACGCCAATTTGGGTCTGGTCGCTTTTTTCGCCATCAGCATTCCGGCCAGGCTCTTTCGCTTCGTGGCCGCATGCCTCGCAGCCCGGCTGTTGGCGGTTATTTTGAAGAAGAAAGCGTTCAAAACTCGAGTTCTGGTAATGGCGACCCTTTGGATTGTAGGCTATAGCCTGTATTTCATCTTCATGCCCAATTGATGGGCGTCTCCATTGAGATCGGGTTCTCAGGCTGCTGGGAGGGCCATTTTAAGACGACTCCTCAATGAAAATGAGCGGGCCTTTTACTTGGCTTTTTGTCCTACGCCTGTCTATAATAAGGTCGTTTGGAAAATTTAAGGATGATGTGGTTGGTTCAATGAACAAAATACGCTTGATTTTCATGGTTTCTACCTTGTTTACTATCTTGGGAACCTCGGCCCTGGCTGGGGACGGCAAACCCCACCCCGCCCTGTTGGATCCTTCAAAAGCAACTGAAAAGGCCCCTGAAACCTTTCGGGTAAAAATGGAGACGACCAAGGGTGCTTTCACCATTAAGGTAACCCGAGAATGGGCGCCCCTGGGCGCGGACCGTTTTTATAACCTGGTTAAAATGGGTTATTTTAAAGATGTCGCCTTTTACAGGGCGCTGGACGGGTTCATGACCCAGTTTGGGTTTTCCGGAGATCCCGCCATCAACGCGGCCTGGAAAAACGCCACCATAAAAGACGATCCCAAAAATAAATCCAACACAGTCGGTCGGATTACATTTGCCAACCGCATGCGTCCCAACACCCGCACGTGCCAGCTCTTCATTAATACGGTGAACAACAGCAATCTGGACAATATGGGCTTCCAACCTTTCGGGGAACTGGAAGGGGATGGTTTGGAGATTGTAAAATCGCTGTTCACCGGGTATGGCGAGGGGTACCCGCGCGGTCGCGGCCCCAGTCAAGCCCGAATTGAGAGCGAGGGCAACGACTACTTGAAAAGGGAATACCCCAAGTTGGATTACATTAAAAATGCTGAGATCATCGACTAGAGACGAAAGGAGTTGACGTTGATTTCCACAACCGATTTTAAGAAAGGCGTTCGCTATGAATTGGATGGCGCGCCCTGGCAGATTATGGAGCAGTCGGTTCACAACCCTTCTGCCCGCGGCGCTGCGACGCTGGTTAAGGTGAAAGTGAGAAACCTGGTTTCCGGCCAGGTCTTGCAGAAGAGCTTTAAGGCTGGCGAGATGTTCGATGAGCCCGATCTGGCAAAACTCAAGGCTCAATATCTCTATGAAGACGGCGAGGATCTGGTTTTCATGGATCAGGACTCCTACGAGCAGTTCAATGTATCCAAGGAGAAACTGGGTGAAAGCCTTCCCTGGCTTACGGACGGCTTTGAGCTGGAGCTGCTGAAGTACAACAACGACATTATCAATGTAGAACTGCCCCAAAGCGTGATCGCAGAGGTCTCCACCGTTGAAGGCGGCGCAAAAGGCGATACGGCGTCAGGAAAGGTCACCTCCAAGGCTGTGCTCACCAATGGCGTTGAGATTCAGGTGCCAACCTTCATTAAAGAAGGCAGCAAGGTTAAGGTAGACCCCTCCACCAACGCCTATTTGGGCAGAGGTTGAAACCAGAATTTGACAGGCGGCCAGGCCGCCCGTCTCGAACACTGAGGCAATCTCCTGGATTGACTCGCATATTGGAGTTCTCATGTTGCGGCCCGCGCGTTTAACTTTTTCTCTCATCTTTTTGCTCGCTATATCGAGCGCCATGGCTCAAGACAAAAACTACGTCATTATTAAAGCGGCATCCCCTACAGTGGATGACGACGCCGCCCATTTCGCCGCCATTCTCAAAAGCGGTCCATTTAACCTGGAAGGCTCGGTTGAGAATGTGGTGATGGATGAACCCGATGTCGGCGTTAAACTGACAGAAGGCATTGTATTCACGAAGTACCTGGCCCTGGAAGGCACAGCTTCCTGGTACGGCGATATGGAAGTACGGGCCAATCTGGTCGAAAACAACACAACCAGAACCTACTACCTCAATGTCACCCAGTACGGCCTCAGCTTCGCCGCGCTTGGCAAATACCCTGTTTTTAAATGGCTCAATATCTACGGCAAAGTAGGAGCCGGCTACAACAGAATGGAATCATCTCTGGACATCCTTTCAGGCGGCGCTCGTATTCCTGTAAGAGGCGCTTCTACAACCGAAGGGGAGTTGGGACCGAAATTGAAACGAAACCGCAATGAAGCAACCCCGCTTTTTGGCGCTGGCGTTCAAGTCGATATTTTGGAAAGGCTTGTTGCCTCCGCAGACTGGGAACAGGTTGAAATAGACGATCTCAAGGTGTCGTCCGTTTCCGTAGGACTGGGGTTCCGCTGGTAACAGAGCGCCGCTCTAAATTGAGCGGCGCACATACAGCGTTCAGCCCGGGTAAAAATCAGGCCCAGCTTTTTGCAGTAATAAGGTACAATAGGCCCCATGTATGATGCATGGAGGAACCTATGATCGATATCGGACGAGAAGTACGCAAGGCATGCGAACGAATTCGCCCATATATTCGTGAAACCCCGCTGGACTTTTCCCACAAATTAAGTGAATTAACCGACGCCAACATCTACGTTAAAATGGAGAACCTTCAGCATACGGGCTCCTTCAAGGCTCGGGGCGCCTTGAACAAGCTTCTTGCGCTGTCCCAAGGCCAGCGCGACAAGGGCGTTGTGGCCGCGTCCACCGGCAACCATGGCGCGGCTGTGTCCTACGGTTTGAGTCAGCTCGGGGCCAAAGGTCTGG
>JBNKOV010000752.1:0-3218 GCA_050294955.1 Holophagae bacterium | reverse complement strand
CTTTTTGGGCAAAACGGCGCTGGTCTTGCCGATGAGGCAGGCATTAAACCCTTCGTTGCAATTCATACCTGTGGAAAAGCTTGGGGGGCGTCAGGAGCATTTATCTCCTGTTCCCAAATAGTGAAGGATTATCTTGTAAATACTTGCAGGCATTTTATTTTTACTACTGCGCCGCCGCCCCTGGCTGCGATTCAATGGAGCGCTGCCTTGGATGTGATCCGGGATGAGCCCGAGCGTGCTGAAAAGGCGCTCCGATTTGCAGCCTTATTTCGAAAGCACATGAATGGTCTGGTGAGTACAGGGCAGTCAGATACTCAAATTGTTCCCGTTATATGTGGCTCGGATAAACTGGCGAATTTAGCTGCCTCCGCTTGCAACGATGCTGGTTTTGACGTGAGAGCCATTCGTCCCCCCACGGTTCCTATGAACTCCGCTCGGCTGCGCATTGCTTTTAATGCCTTGCTTGAGGAAGAAGATGTGATGGGACTGATTGCGTGCTGTAAAAGGTTTTTTGGAGAAAATCATGGGGAGTAATGACATCAGGCTTTTTCGCGACGCTTATGATCGGGTTTGTAGAGAGAAGCGGGTCTTTGTCTCGGGCACTGATACCGAAATCGGCAAAACCCTTGCCTGTGGCATTTTGGCCAGTGGTTGGAACGCGCATTATTGGAAACCCGTTCAGTCCGGCAGCTCCAGTCCCACAGACAGTGAAACCATGGCCCAATGGATAAATCCATCTAGCATTTTGCCTGAGCAATTTGTTCTTACTGAGCCACTGTCTCCCAATCAATCCGCTGAAAGGGACGGGGTTGAAATCACCCTTGAAGACTTTAAGTTGCCCGATGTGGAAGGCCCTTTGGTCGTAGAGGGCGCAGGTGGTCTCATGGTTCCCTTAAATGGGAAAAGTTTGATGATTGATTTGGCCAGCCAACTCGCTTTGCCTGTGGTTCTGGTTTGTCGGACCAGCTTGGGAACGATCAATCATACATTGCTTAGCATCGAAATGTTAAAACAACGAAGTATTCCTCTCGCGGGTCTAATCTTCAGTGGTAAACCGCATCCCGAGAATCAGAGGGATATTTCTCATTTTGGGAAGGCGCCTGTTATTGGTGTTCTACCTTGGATTGATGACTATGGTTTAGAGCAGCTTGGCTCAATTTTTGATCAGTGGTTTCGCTCGCCGTGAAAGGTAGATGGAAAAGCGGCCTACCGGTCTCCGTCGTAATAAAGTACAATAAAAATCTGTGGGTGGGTTGGAATGGAATCGGAAAATTTTTCGTATATTCTCATTAACCGGCCATTTTTTGGTCTGCCCCTGCGCGGTGATTTCGAACCCAGGAGATTTTAATGAGACGATTAGTGACTTTCCTCATGCTGTTAAGCATGCCCTTGCTTGCGGAATCCCATGTTGATGCGCGCCTTATTTCTGACATGGCATCCGTGAAAAAAGGGGAAAGCTTCTTTTTGGGCGTTCATTTGAAAATGGAGGACCATTGGCACACCTATTGGGAGAATCCTGGATTCGCCGGATTCCCAACAACGTGGAAGCTTGAATCGGTTCCCGGCCTAGAAGTTAAAGATCTCCGTTTTCCCGCGCCAAAAGAATTTGATGAAGATGGGTTTGTAACATACGGATACGATGAAGAGGCGTTGCTGACGGCCAGGGCTGTTTATACAGGCGATGCAAAAGAAATAACCATAAAAGGCGTCGTCAATTGGCTTGAGTGCAAAGAAATTTGTGTGCCGGGCAGTCAGGAAGTGACCCTGAAATTGACCGTGGGCGAAAGCGTCTCCGCCAATGAAGATTTATTTAAAAAGTACTTGGACCAGACTCCAGTTCCATTCGATGACAAGGCCCCCTTCACCTTTAAATCCACGTTTAATCCAACCCCCGAGGCCTGGAATGGGAACCTGGTTTTAAAGCCAAAAAACGCTGATATTGAGAGCGTGGTCTTTTTCCCCTTAAAAAACGAAGAGGCGGATTTCAAAGAGGTCAAACAGAACCGAAATGGAGCTGACTTTCAGTTGGCACTTCTCTGGGAGGGTTATGGAGACCCAATTCCAGGCGACCTCGTGGTGGAAGGTGTTTTAATTCTCAAGGGTAGTTTTGGGACTCATGCTTCCAGGTTGCAACTGTATCCGGAAACTGCCGTTGGAGCTTCTTCTGCTGGTCCATCGGGTGGTGAGCCAAAAGAGGTTGCGGCAGAAATAGCCGGTTCGGATTATTCCCTGTGGTACATCCTGGTTCTAGCCTTTTTCGGCGGCATGATTTTAAACCTCATGCCATGTGTTCTTCCGGTAATTTCCTTAAAAGTCTACGCCTTGATTAATGAGGCGGGTGAGAGTTCCCTGCGCCGCATTCAAATGGGCTGGGTTTACGCATTGGGAATCATGGTCTCTTTCCTAGCCCTCTCCATGCTGTTTGTTGTTTCCAAAGCCGCTGGAGACGAGCTGGGCGTTGGCGCACAGCTTTCAAACCCCAGGTTTGTTATTTTCCTCTGCGTATTGCTGTTTGTTATGGCCCTTTCGTTTTTTGGCATCTTCGAAATAGGCGCTCCCAACAGCGATAAGCTTAGCAAACTAAGTCAGAAATCTGGATTCCAGGGCGCTTTTTTTCTCGGTGTTCTAACTACCATTCTTTCCACGCCCTGTACTGCTCCCGGTTTGGGAGCCGCCTACGGCTGGGCGCTTTCACAAAGTTCCGGAATGATCATCCTCATTTTCCAGGTGATTGCCTTTGGATTGGCTTTTCCCTATTTGCTGCTGGTTTATTCACCCGCCTTGCTTAAGTTCTTGCCAAAACCTGGCGCTTGGATGATGCATTTTAAAATAAGCATGGGGTTTCTCATGTTGGCGACCATGATCTGGTTGTTGAGTGTTTTGGCAGGCATGACAGGCATTTCCGGAGTTGTAGGCGTTATGGTTGTCGCCCTGGCCTTAGGTCAGACCGCTTATGTCCTTGGCCAGACCTGGCATACTGGCGCCAGGTTGAAGGGTCTGGTTATTGCTCTACTGGTTGCCGGCTGCGGTTATTACGTAGGTATGCATAAGTTGTTCGACATTACAGATCCCAGCCATGAAATAAGGGAACAGAAAAATGAAGCGCGACTTGCCGCCATGTCTGCTTCCGACCTGGAAAGTGAAGTAACCACAGCTGATAAAATCGCCTGGGTTCCCTATACTCCTGAAAATTTGGAGTATTTCCGTTCCAAAAACCG
>JBNKOV010000751.1:0-3224 GCA_050294955.1 Holophagae bacterium | reverse complement strand
AGGATAATTTGAGTGTGGTGTTTTGGCCATATCGTGTTTACCATGAAAACAAGACAATAAATTAAGCGAGGTACGTTTGGAAAAGGAGCATGTGCTGGACCCCACGATGCTCGGTAGACAAAATCAGACTCTCGAATTTATGATCTTTATGGTTTTTCTTTCAAAGATGGGCTTTATTTTTGTCAACGGCAACATTCATATCCAATCCCATGTTTTGAAAACCAGAGCTTAATTATACAATAGGGGTGAAGTTTAGCAAACAATCTCCCTGAGGGAATGCCTTGCTTTTAAACCTCGGGCCGAAAAAATCCGCAAGAACTATCATGCCAACCAGGAAATCTGAATCGAAGTTTAGGTTGAACCCATCACCTCGCCATGCCTATTAAACCAGTCTCTACCCGCCAGACAGCCCAAGGCTCGGGGCGCCGGCTGGGGTCAAACCCGCTTCGATGCAAAAACTAAAAGCCGCCAAAACCCTGACTCATAACACCTTACTCAAACACCCTTATGAGACGCTCTTAGGGAATGCCGTCTGGTTTCTACAACTATTTTTTTCAAGCAGTTTCTCCTTGAGAGTGTATCAATGCCATGAAGAAAATTATTTCAAAACACCCCATTGAAAAGCAATAAGATACGGGTTAGAATATAGTTAACGGAGGTCTTTATGATTAAAGTAGATATCGCAGACGCAATCGCTCGAAAGGCGGAAATTCCCAGGGTCACAGCTTTAAAAGCTGTAGACGTGGTTCTGGAAAGCATGATTCAGTCGCTTGTTAATGGCGACCGAATCGAAATACGCGGTTTTGGAGTTTTTGAAAAGGTCTTGCGCAAGAAAAGTGTTGGCCGGGATATTCAAAAAGGAACAACTATAGAGGTTCCGGCATCCAATACCATTAAATATAAACCTGGAAGCGAAATCCTCATTTCGGCCAGGAGGTAGTGATAATGGGAAAACTAAGAATTGAGCCTAAAGTAAAGGCAATGGACCAGAAAAAGTATCGCGAGATAAGCAACCTTCTAAAAGAAGCCCAAGCCGGGGCGGATGGAAACCACCTCTACTACGATCTCGAAAAAAATGAGAATGGCGGTACTGTGGCCAAAGATTTGCGTTTTGTGGCCGATAAGGAAGGTATTCCTCTCAAGGTCCGCAGGCTGAGAAAAACACGGTCCTTATCCCTTGAATTTGGCGGCAGCGACCGTCAAACCGAGAGAATCAGCGCCGATGATTACAAGAAAATTCTGTTAAATGTCTTGTCAGAAGCCAAAGGCCCCATGAAAAAGGCCGACATTCTGGAAAAGGCCAAGAACCTGTCAGCGGGCACATGGCACTTCCGCATCGGCGAACTGGTCAAAGACGGCCTGGTAAAACGCAAGGGAACCCGGCAAGCCGCTGTCTACACTCTCATTAAAAAGAAGTAGACAAAACCATCAAGTGAAACCACGGTCCGAAACTGCTTGAAGACATCAACCCAAATGTTCCAAAATTCTCATTATGAATGAAACCTTTTATTAATTATGGAACAAAGCAAAACCGGAACAACATACCGGAAAAGCCAATCCAAGGGTTGTTATGGATAGACAGTTATTGCACAATCCAATAAACCACCCTATATTGGAAGATAGAAATAGACCGGACCGGAGGCGTATTTGACTATCAACTCCCCCATCTCCCGACGAAAAGCGGATCGCGTGGGCAGGGAACATCTGCCCGCGCTGCTGCAATCCATCATCCTTACCTGTGAGGACGGCTACAAAACCCCGGCCTTTACTTACGACGCTTCTATGGCCGGACTTGGGCTATCAGCCCCCATGACCGCCTCTAGGGCTAGGGTGAACAGCGTCATGACCATAACCCCCCTTGATAATAGCTTTCAGCTCAGCGGAACCGTTGCTTTTGTCATACCCGATGGAAACGGAAGCTGTCGGTTTGGCGTGTGCTTTAAGAAGGAAACCGACGAAAAGCGGTATAGAACCCTTCTTGCCGAAGCTCAGATGCCCATCTAAGCTTTAACGCCAGTTGCTATAAATAGAAAGGCCCCGGCGGAACCGGGGCCTTTTTTGTGGTTATGTGTTTATTGGATTACTTGGCGGAAACCACCACTTCATCTACATAGAGACGGTCGCCATTGCCAGAAGCATCGCAACGTACACGAATTTTGGCGTTCGCATTGAAGGTATAGGAACCGCTGTTAATGATGACTTCCGGGTTGACGAAGTTTCCATTGCTGAAATCCACGCCATTCACCCAATTGCCGATCACCGACCAGCTAGATCCGCCGTCTGAAGAGAATTCCAGGAAGAAGTCCTCAGATCCTTCAAAACTGATCGGCATGGCCCAGAACTGAACTCTGAGCTGAGTGTAACTGCTGATGTCAGTTGAGTTGGTGCTGAAGAAGGAAGAGTCTGCGCCCGAATTGTCGCGCAATCTCACACAGAAGGTTCCCTGATGAGCAAAGCTGGAATCGTTGGCGCTTCGCCGACAGTCCGATCCGCCGTCAGTATAGGAACCCCAACCGGCTTCGAAATCATCCGATGACAGGGTAATCCAGTCAGGAGTGACCGGCGTTACCGTAACCGTAATGGCGTCATTTCCGGAAAGGGAGCCACTGTCAGTAGCGGATGCGGTGATCGTATGGGAGCCAACGGATAGGGTTGCTGAAGTTGAGGCGCCACTGCCCAAAGCGCCATCTATGCTGGAGCTCCAGGAGATGGAACTGGAGATGTCGCCATCTTCGGCGTCATTGGCTGTGCCTGTGAAGGTTAACGAGGTTCCTTCCGACACTGACGTTCCATCCGCAGGCGCAGTGATGGTCACCACTGGCGCGGTGTTGGCAGGTGAGTTTACAGTCACCGTAATGCTGTCTGAGCCGCTCAAGCTTCCGCTGTCGGTTGCAGTTGCGGTGATGGTATGGGTTCCAATCGACAGGGTTGCCGATGTAGAAGCCCCGCTGCCCAAGGATCCGTCAATGCTTGAGTTCCAGGAAATGGATCCGGAGATATTTCCGTCCTCAGCGTCGTTTGCGGTTCCCGTGAAGTTGAGGCTGGTTCCAGATGTGACAGTGGTTCCGTCTGCAGGAGCAGTAATGGTCACCACGGGAGCTGTATTGCCGCCTGTGCAGTTTGAGGTTCCTGTAACCACCACGTCGTCAATCAACCAACCCGTAAAGGTGTTGGAGACACTGTCTACGGAGTCGAATGAGAACCGGATTTGAATCACCTGCCCT